>JAOUGG010000613.1 GCA_029857855.1 Acidimicrobiia bacterium
GACCACGCCGGTGATCGACGCCAACTGGAATGTGGTCGACGGCCTACCCGGCGTAGCCACCGACGTCACGGTCGACGGGTCGTCGCCGCCTGACCGGATCGTCGTTTCCACCGACCCGGTCGAGCCCGAGTCCAGTGAACCGCTCGAGTGGTTTGTCCACCAGCGCAACCGGGACGCCGAAGGTTGGCAGATCAAGCTCCTCGACGACGATGGAACGCTCGGCGCCTCCCTCGACCCTGAGGAGGTGGCGGCGCATATCCGGTTCGACCGGGAATCGGCCACGGTCGGCTTGGTCGACGAAGCCGGGTTCCGAGATCTGCTGGCGGAGCGGGTCCGTCCCCTTGAGCGGGGTGGGCAACGGGGTCGGTTCGAGTTCGAGGCAGGCGATGACGAAGTGACCCCCCTTATTGAAGGCGGGCGGTTCAACCTGGTCGACACGTTGACCGAACCGCTTCCCGGCCAGGTGCCCGACGTGGACCGGGCGTGGGACGACCTGGTCGACGCGGTGCAGTCGTTTGGGCGGGTGGTGGCAGTTCATCTCGTGGACGCCGACGACCTCTACGGCGGTGTCGACCCTGCGGATCTCACCGTGAAGCTGGCCGAGTCGAGGACTCCCAACACCGGCGGCAGTCGGATGACCAACATTCGCAACGTGCTCGGCTTGACCCGCGGTGTCGTCGTCGAGCCGGGCGGGGTGTTCGGCATCAACCAGACCGTCGGGCGCCGAACGGTGGAGAAGGGGTTCGTGTCGGCCGGAGCCATCGTCAACGGTGAGCACGTCGAGGCCTTTGGTGGTGGTGTGTCCCAGACGGCAACGATGTTCTACCAGGCCGCCTACATGGCCGGCTTGACCTTCCCGGAGCGGGAGGGCGGCGGTACCGGCGGCGGCCACGGGGCGTTCGGGCATTCCGAGTACTTCAGCCGGTACGACAACTACCATGCCGAAGGCTGGGGGCTCGACGGCCGCATGGACACGGGCCGGCTCGGCCGTGCGGTCGAACAGACCGTGAACTGGCCGAATCGGGAAGCCGGCTTCATCAACACGACGCCGTACCCGATTCTGGTGTGGACCTTCGACACCGGCGACCAGGTGGGCGTCAGCCTCTGGTCATTGGAGCGCACCCGTTTCGGAGTGTACGAGGGTACCGACAGCTGGCGACGAGGTTCATGCATCAACTGGACCCACTACCGCACCGTGTACGACATGGACAACAACGTCCTGTTCGAGGACTCCTACAACGGCTTCTACCGCACCTCCGGGCCGACGTGTGCCCTGGTACAGCCCGAGACCTCCGACGACGGCTAGTTCTGGGCGATCGGGGGATGTCGGCGTTGCGGAGAACCCGACCGTCATCTCGCACCCGTCGCCGAGCATCTGCTGATGGACGAGTGTGTCGCCGTCGCGCAGTACCTGGAAGCCGGCCCAGCAGGGATCGAGTTCGATGGAGAAGTCGATCCCTTTCGTGCCGGCTGCCTCGAGGTCGGCGACCTGGAGGACGAGCTGGTCGATTATTGGTTCGTGGTCGTCGATGACGGCGGAACTGTTGGCGAGGCTCCAGAGCACAACCGCTTCATCGCAGTTGGTGACACCGTCGTCGGCAACGCTGATGTTGCCGGCGCCGGATTGGTCGAGCTCGACATCGAAGTATTTCGCCGACAGTGCTGTACAGGCCGGCGGTTGCGACGTGTACCCGGTGGGACCGCCGGCGGCGGGATGGGCCGATGCGGGTCCGGCGACTCCGACAATGCCGGCGACGATCAGGGTCGTGATGGTAATAGCTACTCGGATCAATGTGGACATGGTGAGATCCCTTCACGGTTGGTTTTTGTCCATCACCTGTCTTGACCGCCCAATCGGCCGCGCCTTACCGATTAGGCCCGCCTTTTTTTCGACTCGGGGACGCCGTTCTGAAGTTCGGCCTGCTCAACGTCGTCGCATGACCGCCACTGCATCGGGGCGACTGTCGTCGACGCCGGCGGTCTGCCCGGACAGCTCAGTGTGCTCGATGAGGTGTCGTCCGGGGGCCGGCGGCGACCGAGGAGGCGTTGTACGCGGGACTACCGCCTGAGCTGCCACGACGGACCTTCGGGGCGGCACGGGTTCACGGGCAGGCCTGTATCCAGTCGAGTTCGAAGCGGAATGGTCCGTCGCGTTCGTCGGCCAGGATGATCCCAACCTCCACCGCCGCCTCCGGCTGGAACGGATCGACGTCCACCGGTTGACCGAAGATCGAGGCGTCGAGATCGTTGAAGTCGACGCGACCTCCTCCCACTCGCCGTCTCCGATGGCAGGTATGGGGCCTTGATGGGAGATCCGGGGATCACGTCCGGGGGCCGCATCGGCAACCGTCAGCTCGTAGGACCGTCCATCGGTCCGAACCCGCAGCAGCAGACCGGTCACGACACCAAGCGGCTCATCGAGAACGAGCCGAACCGACGAGAACCCGCCGCCGTCGGTGACAATGTCCCCGGCGAGGATCAGAACGGAATCGACAACGTCGGCGTCGGCACTCGAACGACCGCCCATCACCCCGTCGTTGACCACCCGCCACCGAGCGAGCTCGTCGGCATCTTCGAGGTCGGCCAACGGTCGACAGTCTTGGGTCGGTACTTTCGCCGAGGACGGCACCGACCGCTCCGACACGGCGTCGGCATCGGTGACGTCGCCGTCACCAGAGGTTGCGTTGTCGTCGGGCGCGACGGAATCGGTTGCGTTCGCGATGTCATCGATGGCCGACGTCGGCAATTGGGCCGAGGTCGAGTCGGCGGCAGGGTCTGATGCGCAGGCGGCCAGCAACGCCAGCAACACCAGCGCAAGGCGCCCCTTGATCGCAGCGGTCCATATATTGGGATACGAGCGGCCGACTCAGCCGTCCAACAACTGGTGCTGTGTACATTGTCCGATAGACGTCGACCTCGACGGGTTGTGGCTGTGGTGGGTGAACCGATCGAAGACCTCGAGGAGCGGGCTTGTCGTGGTGAGGCGGCGGCGTTCGGGCATCTGATCCGGGTCTTCGACGGTGATCTGAGGGCGACGGTGTGGTCGGTAGTGCGGTCGTCGGAGGTTACCGACGATGTGATGCAGGTGGCGTACGAGCGGGCGTTCCGTTCAATCCGGAC
>JAOUGG010000614.1 GCA_029857855.1 Acidimicrobiia bacterium
TCGGCTTCATTGCTCGGAATGTTGCGATACAGCGGTAGCCATTCAACGGCGTACACCTGCGGACACGTCGGGTTCGCGATCGAATAGATGCAGATCTGGGAGCTGCCGTTCGGTGTGGCCTTCAGCGCGAAGAGGTTTGAGTAGAGCTCACGCCAGTAGTTGTCGGTGGTGTCCAGATCGGGGAGGTCGGGGTTCCGGGTCGAGAGCAGCACGTAGTAGTAGCCGCCCCCGGTTGGTGCCGCCAGGCCGGTCGCCATCGGATACCAGCCCTTCCCGCCCGGCGCGTTGCTGTAGCAGGCGTTGCGACCGAACAGTCCGGTGGCGATAGGCGCGTTGTTGTTGACGAACTGCCGGTGGTTGATGGTGGTGCTCGGCCCGTAGACCCGGTAGTAGATCCGGGGACCCGCTGCGCTGGAAATCGGCGTCGAGTATTCACCGGTGACGACGGTGTTGCTTCCCGGGCTGCAGTTGTAGCCCGGCTCGAACAGGCTCAGATCGACTGCAGGACCGCCCGGTTGGAGTTCGACCGCGAAGAGGTAGGCGTCGGGATCGTAGGTCGGATTTGGCCGTGCCCACGAGAGGATCTGATTGGCGGACGGCCCGCATTGGCGGTGGTGGGAGCCGTTGTAGGTCTGCCCGTCGTAGTACCCGGCCATGAAATGATCGCCGTTCTCCTTGTCGTAGCAGTAGGCGTTGAGACCGAGCCACGTGCCGTCAGGCGGGACGCCGAGATCGCTCTGCGGGATGATTCCGGTGCCGAGTCCGGACGACGGGTTGCCCAGGTGGAGGGGCGAAACGAACTCGGAGACGGCAAAACGTTCGATGGTCACCGAGTCGAGAACTACCTGGCCGAGAAACGAACGTTCCTCATTGCGGATCTTGACCTCCAGGGCGCCGGGGCGAGGGCTGCTGACCTCGATCTGGGGGACTGGTCCGGTGAGGAAGTCTGTGTTGTCGTTGGGGGTGGCGTCGGCGAAGCCGTTGCGGGCGGCGACGGCTCGGGCTTCGGTGGCGGCGGCGTCGAAGTCGGGGAGCAAGGCGACGCCGGCCAGGGAGGCCGCATCAGCGGCCCGTTGTGATCGTTGACCCTGCGTATACCAGTAGCCGATATCGGTGGCGAGAGCGGCGAAGATCATCAACGGGATGATGAGGAGGGCGGTCTGGGCGATGACATAGCCGCTCTCCGACCGACGTGCGGTCACCGACGCCACCGCCGGTTGTGTGTCGGACGGTCCACCAGCAGTTGCGGCCGCATGTGTAGCTCGTCGGAGTTTCGATGGTGATTTCAAGCATGTGATCATTGAAGTAGCCAAACGGTTATGTGAGCAGCCGCGCTCGTCCGAGCGACGGGTCGAGCCGGGGCCGGCCGGGCCGGTCCGATGGGAGGGACTGCTGGTCATCGCTCAGCCCCCGAGTTGCGGCTCGATGCGCATGACGGCCGTGTCGGTCATCCGCAACGGCGAGCCTCCGAAAAAGCCGGTCATGAGCGGACGATCGATCTCGATGGCGACACCGACGTAGTCTGCATTGGTCAGCTCGTCGTTTCGTGACGTCGGGTCCCACGAGCCTTGGTTGAAGGTTGTCAGGTGGGTCAGGTGGTAGACCGAACACTGGCCATTCTTGCCCGGATGGTTGGCGTTCTGGCAACTGCTCGCCATCGAACCGTCGGCGGCATCGGCGTCGAAGATGACCACCCGAACCAGCCCGGAGTCGAGATCGCCGAGGGCGGCGTCGACGGCTTCCAGGACTCGCTGGTCGGTCTGGGGGTCCGAGCCGAGTTGGGCGGCGACTCGAGCACCGGATCGAGCGGCCTGGGTCACGAGCTGGGCGTCGTTCCATGCCATGCCCATCTCGTAGGTCCCTATTCCCAGCGTGACCAGCAACGTGGCCACGAGCGAGAACTCGACCATGGCGGCGCCCCGCTCCCGCACCGACCGACGGCCGCGGCTTTCCATCCGGCGCCGGTAGCGACGTTCGGCTATCCGACGGGTGAGGCAGGTACTTGAGATCGTCATCGTTTGTCCGGTTCTATGCGGAGTACCGTCGTCGCCTCGAGATCCGTCTGGGTACCGAACATCCCGGTCAGGTAGCTGTGTTTGGTCCTGACGTAGACCCCGACGTAGTCGGGTCCGACCGATGCCTGAGCCTCCCGGCTCGTCGGGCACCAGGCGCCATCGAGGGTGCCGCAGCCGAAGTTCCCGGTGGGGTTACCGGCTGTATCCTCCTTCTCGGCGAAGAAGTCGATCGGGGTATAGCGGTTGCAGAGGCCCGACTGTGACGACGACAGGCAGGCGCCGGGTACGGTGTCGCCGGGCCCGGTGGCCTTGAAGATGACGAGTACGTCGAGGGACTGGAGGCCCATCGCCTCGAGGCCGTGTTCGACGGTGCGGATCGTGTAGAAGTCGGTATCCCGGTCTCGGCCCAGGGTGCTGGCCGCCCGCGCCGCCTCTCGGCTGGCGTTGCTGGTGGTCAACGAGTCGCGGAACAGGAAGCCCATCTCGAAAATGAAGAAGACGAGGACCAGAAAGAGGCCGGTGACGAGCGAGGCTTCGACCAGCACGGCACCTCGCTCGCGCCGCCGTGGTGGTTGGTCGGTGCCGGGCCGGATACGCATCAGGGCGCCCGTACTCATGGGTTGGTGACCCAGACCGGTGGATCGGGGAGATCATCGCTCATGTCTTCGATGTGCTCCCGAGGTGTGCCGATGTCGGTTCCGGTGGAGGACAGGTAGCTACCCGATGTGTCGGTCAGGGCCTCGATGGCATAGAGCGATCCGATGACGATGAGCGAGAAGACGAGGGCGTATTCCACCAAACTCGCGCCGCGCTCGTGTCTTGGGTCTGACCGTATGTCCATGTCAACCAAATCGTCTTTGGCAGGGGGTGACTTGAACAAACGTGGTCTTTTGCCCACAGATGGTTAGGGCCGGGGTCCATTGGCCCAGGGTGGGCCGAATGGACCACGGCCGCACGGTGGGGAGCGTGACGGCGACCGGTAGCCTCCCAATTCGTGAACCGAACTTTCATCATTTGCAAGCCCGACGCCGTCGAGCGGGGCTACGTCGGCGAGATCCTCGACCGTTTCGAGCGCAAGGGCCTCAAGCTCGTGGCCGGCGAGCT
>JAOUGG010000615.1 GCA_029857855.1 Acidimicrobiia bacterium
GAGGCTCGCCGTCTTGGCCACGATGTGCTAACAAACAAGCCATGACCGACATCCCCCTCACCTTCACCTCCGGCCCGAGCGACCCGCTCTGCTACGCCGACGGGGTGGGAACCTGGGTGGAGGCCACCATCGCCGCCCCTTCCGATGCGGTGTGGGCCGCCGTGACCGACCTCGACATGCCGGCCCGGTTCTCGACCGAGTATCAGGGTGGAACCTGGACCTCCGAGGCGCGGGGCCTCGGCGCATCGTTCATCGGCCGCAATGAACACGAGGCGATCGGGGTGTGGCAGGTCGAGTCGTGGGTCATCGCCTATGCCGAGGGCCGCACCTTCGGCTGGGGCACCTCGGACCCGGACAGCCCCGGCGCCCAGTGGACCTTCCACCTCGAACCCCAGGTCGGCGGTTCCACCAAGCTGCTTTACTCGCTGACCCTCGGTCCGGGGCCGTCGGGTCTCACCGCCGCCATCGAGCGCATGCCCGACAAGGAGGCTCGAATCATCGAGCGTCGCCTGGTCGAGCATCACGGCAATATGGTCAAGGTGGTCGAGGGGATCCGCGCCGAGCTCGAGGGCGGGGATGGCTGAGTCGGTGGGCGAGGCGGGACCGGGTCGACGGGTGCTCATTCTGGCCGGGGGATCACCGCACGCACACGACTTCGACGCGGTCGGTCAGGCCCTCGCCACCATCGCCCGGGACGAAGGGTACGACGCAACGCTGATCGACCACCCGGAGCAGGCCGTCGCTGCCTTGACCGCTGCGATCGCGTCGGCCCGGCCCGACCTCCTCGTGCTCCACGGCCTCTGGTGGCGGATGGACGGTTCCGCCTACGACCGTTGGCGACCCGATCACGGTTACGCCACCACCGAGGCGTGGCGTGAAGCGGTCTCGAACTACGTCGCCGACGGCGGCCCGCTGCTCGCAATGCACACCGCGCCAATCTGTTTCGACGACTGGCCCGAATGGGGCGACATCGTGGGCGGTGCCTGGCAGTGGGGGATCTCCGCGCACCCGCCCCTGGGGCCGGTGGCGGCGACCGTGGTTCCCGGCCACCCGGTGGTCGACGGCCTGCCTACGGAGCTGCGACTGCGCGACGAGATCTACGGCGATCTCGCCGTGCGGGCCGATGTCGAGGTTCTCATGCGGGCCCGTCGTCACCCCGACGACGAGCTGCAGCGGATCGGGTGGGTGCATCGCTTCGGTCGCGGTCGAGTGGTGTACGACGGTCTCGGCCACGATGCCCGATCCCTGACCGATCCCGACCATCGTCGACTCATCACCCAGGCGATGGACTGGCTGCTCGACGTCGACTGACCCGCGTTCAGAACAGCAGCGGTGCCAGCCGATCGAACGACGTCGGGTCGGTGGCCGACAGTTGGACCCGGGAAACCCCGAGCTCGCCCAGGCCGCGGATCGCCTCGGCCACGGCGGCTGGCGATCCGAAGAAGTCGGCCTGGAATCCGTCGCCGAGCGCGGAGGCCCGGTCGCGGGTGGCCGAGTCGTCGGCCGCGTTGCACAGCACGAAGAGATCGACGGCGATATCGGGGCGGACCGTCCGCACCGAGTGCAGCAGTTCGCGGACCTCGGCCTCCGAGACCGTGGCCAGCACCTCCCAGTCGAGGGTGCCGTCGCGGGTTGCCCGCCCCGCCGGTTTGATCTCGACCCGATCGAGCAGCGGCGTAACCTCCCGGATCGTCCGGGGTCCGCCGACCGACCCGATCAGCGGCGGGGTGGCAACGGCCGTTGGCCCCACGGGGCCGACGTCGATCCGGTAGTGGGCACCCTCGAAGCGGCAGCCTTCGCCGGCCAGCAACGGTCGCAGCACCTGCAGTGCCTCGATCCACGCGTCGACGCGCTGCCCCGGCGGCGGCCACGGCACGCCGACCGCCTCCATCTCGGCCCGGTACCAACCGGCACCGACCCCCAACTCGAAGCGGTCGCTGGACACGGCCTGGAGCTGCCGGGCGGCCTGGGCGGTGTCGACAGGATGGCGGAACACGGTGTTGACGAAGGTCGACTGGAGGCGGCACCGGGTCGTCACCGCGGCCGCAGCCCCGGCCGCCACCCACAGGTGGGGGAACGGCGGTCGGTAGTCGGTGGTCACGTGATCGGTGATCGACAAGACGTCCCAGCCCTGATCCTCCCGGCGACGGGCCCACTCGGCCACATCGTCGTCGGCCAGGGTGAGGTTGGTGGCGAAGTCGAGCGTCGAAGTCGCGGCGCTCACCGGGTGTGCAGCCCGGCGTCGTCGATCACGTTCAGCCACTCGGCCATGGCCTCCAGATGGTCGTCGACGGTCCGGCAGCCCGAATCGGGCACGCCCGCGGTCGGCATCGTGCGGACGCTCAGATGGGTGCCGCCGGCGTCCCGCCATTCGGTCGCCGCCGCCACCCATTCGTCGGCCGGCCGGGACACGTCGAGGACCGCCTCCATCCCGAACTCGGATGGGTCGCGGCCGGCCTCGGCCACCAGGGCTCGGAGCCGGCGGGCCCCATCGAGAACATCGGGTCGGAGGTGTCCGAACAGCAGGCCGTCGCCGTGGGCCGCCGCCCGCCGGAACGCCGGCGGTGAGTAGCCGCCGAACCACAGCGGAATCGGGTGGCTCGGCAGCGGGGCGAGGCCGGCCCGGCCGATGTGGTGGAACTCGCCGTCGAACTCGACCAGCGGTTCGTTCCACAGGCGGCGCAGCAGGTCGACCTGTTCATCCAGCATCGCCCCCCGTCGGGCGAAGTCGGCTCCCAGTGATTCGTATTCGACCCAGTTCCAACCCGTGCCCAAACCCAGTCGGAGCCGACCCTTCGACAGCAGCTGGATCTGCGCCGCCTGTTTGGCCACCAACGCCGTCTGCCGTTGCGGTGCGATGAGCACGCCGACGGTCAGCCCGAGGGTGGAGGTGGCGGCGGCCAGGAAACCGAACAGCACGAACGGTTCGTGGAACTCGTGCGAGTCGTCGTAGGGCCCGTTCAGCGGACGCTCCCGACCGTCGTGCGGGGCGCCGAGCACGTGGTCGTAGGTGATGAGGTGGTCGAAACCGAACCGCTCGGCGCCGGCGGCGAACGCGCGGATGTCGTCGACGTCCGACCCGATGACCGTGGTCGGGAACACCGCACCGATCCG
>JAOUGG010000617.1 GCA_029857855.1 Acidimicrobiia bacterium
GGCCGGTGACAGACTCAAGACATGCCGGACATCGATGAACGACGAGGATGGCTCCTGGACATCATCATTGGCAGCGTCACAGGCGGCGTTGTCGGTGCGATCGTCGCAGTCAACGTCGCCATCTACGCCGGCCCCGACGAGGGCTACGAGGCCAGCATCCGCGACGTCTTCGAGCACAACACGATCATCGGTCTGGTAGTCGTCGCCATCCTCATCGGTGGACCTCTCGTCGGCATCGCCCTGGCCCGTCGCCTGCGCCGTCGTTCCGGCCCACCACCTAGAACTTCGTGACAGCCACGACCCCTTTCCGGGTCGTCGGCGGCACAACGTTCGGGGAGAGCGAGCGGCGGGAAGGCACGAACGCGTCAGGAATCGCCGCTGTTGAGCGGTGCGTCGCGCAACACCGCTCGCATGGCGTCGAGCAGGTGCAGCGTCTCCTCCCGGGTGAGGATGCCGTTGCCGGTGTTGGCCGGCAGCATCGCCACGGACCGGCGGAGGCCTTCGAGTTGATGGGGATTCATGAGGTCGGTGTCTCCTAGCATCCTGCCACCGTAGAACGAACATATGTTCGAAGGCAAGGGGCCATGCGTCACACCGTCAACGGCGCCCTCCGACGACGGCTAGAATGAAGCGTTGCAGGTTTGGCACTGGGCCGGGCCGTACAGGCCGGGCCGCAGTAAAGATGCGGCGCCCACAGGGAGCCAAACCATGACCATCGACTTTGCGGGCCTCGGCCTGCGCGACGAGCTGCTGCGCGCGATTGCCGACCTCGGTTACCGCGAACCCACGCCTATCCAGGCCGAAACCATTCCCCACCTGCTGCGGGGCGCCGACATCGTCGGCCAGGCCGCCACCGGTACCGGGAAGACCGCTGCCTTCACCCTTCCGATCTTGAACGGCATCGACTCCGGTCGAGCCGGATCGCCGATCGCTCTCGTGATCGTGCCGACCCGGGAGTTGGCGGTGCAGGTTTCCGAGGCGGTCACCGGCTACGGCAGGCAACAGAATGTCAAGGCGCTCGCCGTCTACGGCGGCTCCCCCATTCACCACCAGATCAGCGCGCTTCGGCGGGGGGTCCATGTCGTCGTGGGCACTCCTGGTCGCACCATCGATCTGCTCAAACGCCGAGCGCTTGATCTGGCCGAGATCGCCACCGTCGTGCTCGACGAAGCCGACGAGATGCTCGACATGGGCTTCGCCGAGGACATCGAAACGATCCTCGAGTCGACGCCGCCAACCCGCCAGACCGTGCTCTTCTCCGCCACCATGCCGCCCCGGATCAATGCGATCGCCGCCCGCCATCAGACCGATCCCGTGCGGATCAAAGTCGGTATGGGTGACGATGCACCGGCGAAGAACTTGGTCCGACAGACCGTCTATATGGTGCAGCGCAAACACAAGTCGGCGGCCCTCGGGCGCATCATCGACATCGAGGCCCCCGAATCGGCGCTCGTGTTCTGCAAAACCCGGAACGACGTCGACGAGCTCACCGCCACGATGAACACACGGGGCTATCGGGCCGAGGCCCTCCACGGCGGCATGGACCAGAACCAGCGTGATCGGGTCATGGCCCGACTGCGCGACGGCACCGCCGACCTTCTTGTCGCCACCGACGTCGCCGCCCGCGGTCTCGACGTCGACACCCTGACCCATGTGGTGAACTATGACGTTCCCACCCAGCCGGAGAGCTACGTTCACCGGATCGGCCGGGTCGGCCGAGCCGGCCGGGAGGGTGTCGCCATCACGCTGGCCGAGCCAAGCACCCGCAATCGCCTGCGCAACATCGAGCGCCTTGTCGGCCACAAGCTCAATGTTGCCGACGTTCCCAGTGTCGACGACCTCCGAGCTCGACAGCTGGAGCTGACCGTCGCCGCCATCAAGGAGAAGCTGGGCGACGACGTCGATCGGTACTACCCGGTCATCCACGAACTGAGCGACATGGCCGAGCTGCGCGACATCGCGCTCGCCGCCATCAAGCTGGTCCACGAGTCCCGCAACCCCACCAACGACGAGAACTTCATCCCGGCCGTGGCCGAAACCAGCAGCAAGGTCGGCCGGGGCAAGGGAACCAAAGCTTCGAGGGGCTCCAACCGCAACAGCAGTGGGAGCGGCGGCCGGCAAGGTGAACGCGCCGACGGTGAGACCGCACTGGTCTACATCGGCGTCGGACGACGGGGCAAGGTTCGACCCGGTGACCTCGTCGGTGCCATCGCCAACGAAACCGGCCTGTCCGGTCGAGACATCGGCCCCATCCGGATCTCCGAGCACTATTCCGTCGTCGGTGTTCCGTCCTCCGCGCTCTACGAGGTGGTGGCTGCCGTCAACGGATCCGGCATCCGGGGCAAGCGGGCGAAGGCCCGCCCCTACGTGGCCTAGGCCTTGCAGCTCACAATGGTGTTCGGTTCGACGCGTTCTTCGTCGGCAAGCCGGTGAGTCTACAGTTGAACAACGCCTCGACAGGTCGATCGGACGGACCGACGCTGTTTGTGACGAGGAGGTTCTACCGTGACCGAGATGGCGGCGGCCGCCGGACCATCGCCCGGCAGCAAGATGCGACCACTCCCGGAGTACGAGATGGCCCAGCTGGGAGCCGACGTGCCACCGGTCGACGAGCTGGCAATCGACGACATCAACCCGGCGAACCCTCATCTGTTCAGTGAGCATCGGTGGCAGGAGGTCTTCGAACGTCTTCGTCGCGAGGACCCGGTCCACTTCAACGAGATCAGCACGGCGGGCCGTTACTGGTCGCTCGTCCGCTACGACGACGTACGGGCGACCGACGGCGACTGGAAGACGTTCTCCTCGGCCAAGGGCATCACGCTCGGCTGGCCGATCGGCACACCGCCGCCGGAGAACGCCATCAGCCGGGTGAATCCGTTCATCGCGCTCGATCCCCCCGAGCACACCGAGCAACGCAAGACGGTGCGTTCGGTATCGGCTCCGAGCAACCTGCGCAGTCTGGATCCGCTGATCCGGGAACGAACCGTCCAGGTGCTCGACGCACTGGCCGAGGGCGAGGTGTTCGACTGGGTCGACACCGTCTCGATCGAGCTGACGACCATGATGCTGGCCACTCTGTTCGACTTCCCGTTCGACGATCGGCG
>JAOUGG010000616.1 GCA_029857855.1 Acidimicrobiia bacterium
TGGAGCACAGCGGTCTCCGCCGAGAGCCGGTCGAGCTCAGCTCGCAGGTCCTCGTCGGATTCGTGATCGTCGTCCATGCCTCTCCTCCATCTGGCTGACCGCAACCCATATCGACGACGGTCTCCGCGCCACCAGATTTCCACTTCGCCGGGAGAAGTGCAAGCTTGTGTGGCCGAGTCTGGCCGAGCAAAGCCGGGCGGCGCCCGACGACTGGTTCCGTGGCTGCTACGCTGAGCCCGTGCTCATCATCGGTATCCTCCTGTTCGGCATGATCGTCGGCGCCGCGGCCCAGATGCTCCTTGGCCGATCTGGTCAACCGATCGACTGGGGAATGGCGTTGGCGGCCGGGATCGTCGGATCATTTGTCGGTGGCCTGTTGATCAGCCTTCTCGCCGGCGACGGATTGGCGTTTCGTCCGAGTGGCGTGATCGGCTCGATCGTCGGGGCGACCATCGTGAGCGTCGTCTGGCGACGTTTCGATTCCACCAGGAAGGCCGGGACCAGCGGTACCTGACACGGGGGAATGAAGTCCGTTGGAATTGGAAATCACCGCGCTGGGAGTGGTACTCCTCGCCTATGCTGTCGTGTCCGGTCGTCTGCGAGGCACGGCGATCACACCCGCCATCGTGTTCACCGGTGTCGGCTATGTCCTCGGCACGGAGGGGCTCAACCTGGTGGGCGGCGAGATCGAGGCGGAGCCCGTTCGCCTCTTGGCCGAGGTGACCCTGACGCTGGTGCTGTTCAGTGATGCCTCTGCCCTCCACACCGGTGCGCTGAGACGGGAGAAGGGCACCCCGCTCCGGTTGTTGGCCATCGGGCTGCCACTCATGATCGTGTTCGGCGTGTTGATCGCCCTCCCGATGTTCCCCGACCTCGGCCTGTTCGAGGTGATCGTCCTCGCCGTCCTTCTGGCCCCGACCGATGCCGCCCTCGGACAGACCGTCGTCTCCGATGAGCGCCTGCCATCGCGGCTACGCCAGGGCCTCAACGTCGAGAGCGGCTTGAACGACGGTATCTGCGTCCCGTTGCTCTTCGCCGCCGTGGCCTTCGCCGAGCTGGACGAGGCTCCAACCTTCGATGGCGGGATCGTCGTCGATCTCGTCAAGGAGGTCGGCGTCGCCACGGCGGTCGGCGCCGCCGTGGCCGCCGCGGTCGCCACGGCGCTCACGTTGTCGGAGCGTCGGGACTGGCTCGATGAGAAGTGGAGTCAGGTCGTGCCGCTGGCGACGGCAGCCGTCGGCTACGCCGCAGCGGCCGACCTCGGTGGGAGTGGCTTCATCGCCGCCTTCGTGGCCGGACTCGTGTACCGGCAGATGGTCGGCTCGTCAAGGGCACACGAAACCACGAAACTGGCCGAAGAGGTCGGCGGAGTCCTCAGCGCCGTGACGTTCTTCGTCTTCGGGACGACCGTGATCGGTCGAGGGATCACCGAACTCGACCTGGCGACCGTGGCCTACGCCGTTCTCAGCCTCACCGTGGTGAGAATGATTCCGGTGGCCGTCGCCCTCATCGGTTCCGGGGCTGCGCCGCAGACCATGGCCTTCGCCGGCTGGTTCGGCCCTCGGGGCCTGGCCACCATCGTGTTCATGTTGACGATCGTCGGCGATTCCAACCTGGCCGGTACAGGTCGCATCGTCGAGGTTGCGACGGTGACGGTCGTCCTCAGTGTGATCGCTCATGGCGTTTCGGCGGCCTGGCTCACCGATCGGTACGTGGACTGGTTCTCAACGAGAGCGGAGTATCGCGTTTCCCAGGCTCACGACGAGGTCGATCTGGTTCAGCCGCCCAGACGCAGTCTCTGGCACTGACTCCCTTCGAATACGACCGTGACCGACTGCCCGCCAGGGTTGCCGATTCGCCATACTAGGACGGTGCCACGGGTTCCGACCGCAGAAGACTCGAGTCAGATCGCCAGGCGGGAGCTGTACAAGGAGGCCAGCACCATGGGGCTCTACGTCGCCATCTGCCTTCTTGCCGCTCTGACGGCGCTACCGGACGGCGCCGACCCGAGCGACGTCGAGGTGCTGGCACTCGTGTGGGGGACGACACTTGGTCTCGCACTCGCCCACCGGTTCGCATTCGAGGTGTCCGCCCGCCTCGTTGCCGGGGGCCGGATGGAGCCGGACGACAAGAAAATCGCGCTCGTGCAGGTCGCCGGCGCGATCGTCGTGGCAGTGGCAACGTCCGTGCCGATCCTGGTCCTGCCGGCTCGGTCGGAGTTCGACATCGCACGCCTGGTCGTGGCCGCAACCATCGCCGCCGCCGGGTTCTGGGTCGCCCGGGGCGGCGGTGGGAGCGTCGTCCGATCGTCGGTGTACGCTGGCGTGACGCTCGTGGTCGGTCTGACGGTCGCCCTGGTGAAGAACCTCCTGATCGGGCATTGAGCGCTGCACGCCCTCGGGAACCGTTCGCAGGAACGGCCCGTGCGGACGACTAGGCTGTCCCTTTGAGCGCAGTGGGCACATCCGAAGCTGGGGCGAATGACGGCTCCCTCCGTCGACTCGGACAACGCTGCTGGTCGTTGGTTGGGATCGCCGTCGCGGCAACGATCATCGTCTGGATCATCGGAGCGATGGCCGGCCTTGTCATCCCGCTGGTCGTGGCCGTCGTCACGGGCATGCTCCTCCACCCGGTTGTCGATCGACTCGAACGAATCCGATGTCCCCGGTCCGCCGGCGCCGCGTTGGTGCTGATCGGCCTGTCGACCGTCGTGGTGGCCTCGCTCTGGTTGACGGTCGTCGGTGTGATCGATCAGGGCGACGAGATCTCGGCGCGCGTTACGAGTGGTCTCGAGTTCCTGGATCAGGAGATCGGCGCTCGTTGGGATCCAATCGGCGATCCCGAGACCGCCCAGAGGAGCCTGGCCGACGCGATCCCGCAGTTCCTCGGCGGCCTGAGCTCCTGGTTCGGCACCGTGTTCTCGAGCATCGCCGCGTTCTTGGTCGGCACGGGGATCTCCGCATTCTTTCTCTATTACATACTCCGCGACTGGTACCCGCTCAACGGGTGGATGGAGCAGCATCTCGGCGTGGATCCCGACCTGGGGAGCGCGTTCGTCGCCGACGCCAACAACGCCATCCGGTCCTATTTCGGCGCGATCACCT
>JAOUGG010000618.1 GCA_029857855.1 Acidimicrobiia bacterium
ATGCGTTCGCCTCGGATTCGGTGATCATGTGCACCTCGACACCCTCCTCGGCCGTCTGCAACCGGAACGTGGCGAGACCCCGACGGCGCTGGAAGAACGATCGTCGCACATCGACACTCTGGGCCTTGACGAACTCCACATCGTGGGTCCGGTGGGTCAGGAATCCCTGGCGAACCGCCAGACGACCATCGGTGAACCCCCAGCGGTACCGCCGCCAGGCCAGGTCGGCACCGACCGCTCCGGAGGCGAGCGGCAGCACCGCGAGCAGAGCCCACCAGCCGAACAACACGGCGACCACGATTGTGGGCGCAACGAGCCCGAGCGCCCGATTGCGGGCCTCCAACAACACCCAGGCCTTCGACACGATTCGATCCGTGACCGGCGCCTCACCGTAGAACACGAGCGACTCGATCCGGTCGAATTCGGCGTCGGTCGAACCCGGAACGGCCAGATCGGCCTCACCCGTTATCGAAAGCACCAACCGGCGAATCCCGAACCAGCGCTCTATGGGGCTCCTCGTGGTGCGCATACCCTGCACCCGCGCCAGATTGGCGGCCAGGCTGGTCCGGTTGAACAGGCCGGCGTCACGGCGAAGACTGTCTCCGGCGGCCGACGTGCTGCGGGTCAGCGTCAACTCCCAGTTCGTGACGACCGCCCGCACCACCTGCAGCGCCCAGCCTGCGAGCGTCACAACGACGATGAACGAGGCGGCCGACGCCAACAGCAGTGTCACCGACACGTCGGGCCCGCCGTCCTGGCCGACCTCCTCGACCCTGCGGGAGAACTCGTCGAGGAGTGGGAAGTCGAGGAGTTCCCGCAACTCATCGAGGGCGGCCAGCAGGGGGACGATGAAGATCAGGCCGGCCCACGGCCAGCTGCTGAAACCGATCTTGACCAGATCGGCGACGGAGCGACGAGCGATCACCTCGGTGCGCACCGCAACGCCGATGCCTTGACCCACCGGGGGCGGGCCACTCGTCGGAGGGCCGGTGGGCGGGGGCGCCGGGGGGGCCATCGATGAACCGACCGGCGCCGGATCCATGGTGTCGGGCCCGACGCCGGAGCGATGTTCACTCACGACCTGGCGAAGCGCCTCGGCCCTTCGCCGCTCGAGGGCGTCGAACTTGAACTCCGTGGCGGTCGACCCGGCAGTGTCGACCGCCACCTTCGTCAGGTTCAGGATCTGATGGAGCAGCCCCTGTTCCAGACTGACCGTTTGCACCCTGTTCAACGGTATGGCCAGCTTCTCCTCCGAGAGCACACCACGGGTAACCCGCAGCTCTCCGTCGGCCACGACGAACACGAATCGCCACCAACTCAGACCACCCATAACCGCGAGCGCGAGGGCGGCCAGCAAGACGAACACGGCACCCGATACCGGTAGTCGACCCGATGTGACCACCGCACCGAGCACAATGAGGTTGACGAGGCTGATCTGGCGCAGCAGGCGCCAGGCCAGAAAGATCACGGCGAGGGGTGACTGGCGGGACGGCTCGGCCAGCAACCGTTCGGCTTCAGTCACCGGGCGCAGGCGAGGGTTGCTCGACCGTCGGCGCAACCGTGTTGTCAACCGTCTGGTCCATCCCGGCCCGGGTGGCCACCAGCTCCTTCAGACGATTGGCGTCCGAGGTCGTGAGGCCGCTGATGCCGATCACCCCACCGGCCGAACGCAACTGCAGGGTCGCCAGGCCGTAGAGCCGCTCGATCGGTCCCCGGTCGATACCCACGTGCTGGACCCGGTTGTAGGGAATCGTTGAGGTGATGCGCACGATAACCCCCCGACGGAGAGTCAGATCGTGTTCCCGCACCAGGTAGCCGAGATGGCGGACCGACATCGTCTGCAGCACCGCGGCCAACCCGATCATGGCCACGACGACCACGGCGGCGGCCAACGGCACCCACACCGGACCTTCCGCAGCCCTCACGGCCGAGGTGGCCACCGTGGCCAGGACCGCCACGATCGTGGCGGTCACGGCGTCGGCGACGTACTTCGACCGCAAATATGCCGGGGCAAGCGGTTCGAAGGAATCCGGAGGAAGTTCTGGAAGATCGGCCACATCGATCCGACTGTTAAAGAAGACCTCCGTCATAACCGTTCATTTTACTTGAGGCCACGACTTCGCATGATGCGCCCGCCACTCGTCACCGCCACCACCTTCGCCTGAACCCATGATTACCCGATTTGCCGACTCGTCGAGAAAGGTTGGGCGACCCCATCATGCCTTCACTGCTTGAGACCGTGACATCCCTGCTGAGACAGGGTGACAACCTGAACCGGCTCGGCGTCCTGCTGGACACCGACACCGACCGGGCCGCCGCGCTGGTCGACCTGGCCACGCCGGTCCTCATCACCGGTCTGGCCGACCGGGCTTTCGAGCCCGGAGGTTCCGACATCGTCGTCCGGCTCCTCGACGGCATCGACCCGTCGATCGTGGACAACCCGCTGGTCTTCGTCGAACGAGGTGATGCGACGATCGGCGAGGGTCTCCTGCTGTCGATCTTCGCCGGCGAACATGTCGATCTGAGATCGGCGCTGGCCCGACAGGGCGACGTGCCGGAATCGGTGATCACCCGACTGCTGCCCGGAATCCTGGCGCTTGCGATCGGGGTGCTCGGGCGTCGCCGCGCCGTCAGGGGTGTCGATGAGGCCGGAGTTCTGGAACTGCTCGCCGCGGAAAAGTCGTCCCTGCCCGCCGATCGCCTGCCTGACGGCGGCTCCGTCGACCATGACGCGAACCGGAACCGGATTCCGGCGATGGCCGGTGCGGCCGCGGTCGAGACCTCGTCGTCCAACGTGTCGACCCGGGCGGCGGTGTCGACGGTGGGTCCGGGGGACCACGGCGCCGAAACCGAAAGCCGATCGAATCCGACGTCGAACACCGGCACCGACGTGGCCGACGGGGTTCCGTCCGCCAAAGGAGATCCCGACGACCCGTCCGACCAATCCGACCGATCAGATCGATCAGATCGATCGTCGACCGGCGGCAAGCCACGATCCGGATCGGCCGAACCCGACGGGCGTGGTTCGTGGCTGCTGATCGTCGGCGGCGTGGCTGCGGTCGTGCTGTTGGCTTGGGCACTCAGCCGGTTCGGCGGCGGCGAC
>JAOUGG010000619.1 GCA_029857855.1 Acidimicrobiia bacterium
GATGATCGTCACCGACGGCGTCAGCCACTACGAGCGCAAGGAGAGCGAGCTCGGGGAGTCGGTGATGCGGCAGGTCGAGCGCCAGATCATGCTGCAACTCATCGACCAGCGCTGGCGGGATCACCTTACCGAGATGGCGAACCTCCGGGAGGGCATCAACCTCCGGGCCATGGGCCAGCGAGACCCACTGGTCGAATGGCAGAGCGAGGGTTTCAGCCTGTTCAGCGAGATGATGCACTCGCTGAAGGTCGACTACGTCCGCTACCTCATGCATGTCGAGGTCGTCCCCCCGGAACCCAAACCGGATACCAACGGCGCCGGTGTCGTCGAACAACAGGCGTCCAAGCCGGAAGCAGCGGCGGTGACCGCCGGGTCGGCGTCGGCCGTTTCATCGGCGACGGGCCAGGCCGCACTGGCGGCTCCCGCCGTCGGCCTTGGTGCGGTGACGACCACCGATGTCGTGGAGTCGTCGAGTGACAGCCGGCCCGAAGCCGAGGTCGTCGATGGTGGAGGACCAACGCCGTTCGTGAAGGACGAGTGGGACAGGACTCCTCGCAACGCCCCCTGTCCCTGCGGGAGTGGCCGCAAATTCAAGCAGTGCCACGGCCGGAGGTAGACCTCGATGGCCGACCTGACCGAGGATCTCAAAGCACTGCGTGTGGAGCTCGAGGAGGCGGAGGAGTACCTCCGGGTCGCCGAGCTGCGGGCGCGACTTCCACAACTGGAAACCGAGATGGGTCGGCCCGATTTGTGGGACGACGCCGAACGGGCCCGAGTGGTGCAGACCGAGTTCACCGCCGTGAAAGACGATCTCGACCTGTTCGACGAGTTGTCCGGGCAGGTCGATGACGCCGAAACGTTGTTCGAACTCTCCCGGGAGGAGAGCGACGCCGAGCTGGAGCACGAAGCCGTCGAGCTGATCGAACAACTCCAGTCCCGTTTCGGCGAGCTGGAGCTGCGAGCCCTGTTCACCGGTCAGTACGACGAGGGCGACGCAGTCTGCGAGGTCCACTCCGGCGCCGGTGGCACCGATTCCCAGGACTGGGCCGAGATGCTGCTCACGATGTACCGCAAGTGGGCGCAGGCCGAGGGTTTCGGTTTCGAGGTCACCGACGTCCAGCAGGGCCAGGAGGCGGGGATCACGTCGGCGGAGTTCGTGATCAGCGGCCGCTACGCCTACGGCTGGCTTCAGGCCGAGCGGGGCGTGCACCGTCTCGTCCGCATCTCGCCGTTCGACTCCCAGGCCCGCCGCCACACCGCCTTTGCCTCCTTTGCCGTCGTCCCCTACATCGAGGACGCAACCGACCAGGTCGCGATCGATGACAAGGACCTCCGGGTCGACGTCTACCGATCCTCGGGCGCCGGTGGCCAGCATGTCAACACCACCGACTCCGCAGTGCGGGTCACCCACCTGCCGACGGGGATCGTCGTCTCCTGCCAGAACGAGCGTTCCCAGCACCAGAACAAGGATCGCTGCATGCAGATGCTGGCCATGAAACTGGTCGATCTCGAACGGCAGAAGCGCGACGAGAAGCTGGCCTCCGAGGCCGGCGAGTCGAAGAAGGTCGAGTGGGGTAGCCAGATTCGCAGCTACGTCCTCCAGCCCTACCAGCAGGTGAAGGACGAGCGGAGCGGCGAAACGTCGGGCAACCCCGACGGGGTGCTCAACGGTGACGTTGGGCCGTTCATGGAGGCCTGGCTCAGGTGGCGCCGGGCCGGGCAAACGAGCAACTAGTATTACGGATGGGTGTCTGAAGGTCAGACACCGTTCGAATCCCACCAAGCACGAAGCGGGAACCGATTAGTCATGATCAAGCTCGAAGGTGTCTCCAAGTCCTATCCGGAGCAGACCGAAGCGGCGCTATACGACGCGTACGCCGACATCGCCAAGGGCGAGTTCGTCTTCCTCGTGGGTCCTTCCGGTTCCGGGAAATCCACGTTCCTGCGACTCCTCAACAAGGAGGAGGAACCCGACGCGGGCCGCATCTTCGTCGCCGGCAAGGACATCGGTCAGATGTCGAGCTGGAAGGTCCCGATGCTGCGTCGCAACATCGGCAGCATCTTTCAGGACTTCAAGCTGCTGCCGACCAAGACGGTGGCCGAGAACGTGGCCTTCGCCCTCGAGGTCATCGGCCGGCCCCGTAGCGTCATCCGCACGCAGGTTCCGGCCATCTGCGAGCTGGTCGGTCTCGGCGACAAGATGGCGAAGTATCCCAACCAGCTCTCCGGTGGCGAGCAGCAGCGGGTGTCCATCGCCCGGGCGTTCGTGAACCGGCCGCTTATCCTGTTGGCCGACGAGCCGACCGGAAACCTTGATCCCCAAACCTCGATCGGCATCATGCGCCTCCTGGACCGAATCAACAAGACCGGCACCACGGTGGTCATGGCGAGCCACGATCGAGGCATCGTTGACACCATGCGCAAGCGGGTCATCGAGTTGTCCGACGGCGCCATCGTTCGCGATCAGGCCCGCGGCGTCTACGAATAGCTTCCGAACGCCAACCCATCGACGACCAGCCCACGGGCACCGCTCCCGGGCGATACTCGACCCGCGATCACTAGGACCAGAAAGCCCCTCATGGCAATTCGCGCTGACTATCTCCTCAAAGAAACCGGCCAGAACCTCATCCGGAACCCGTCGCTGAGTCTGGCCACGATCCTCACGGTTGCCGTATCGCTCTCGCTTATGGGCGTCGCCCTCCTCGTCCAGCAGGGCGTCGGGCGGATCAACACCTCGTTCAAGGACGAGGTGGAGTTCATCGTGTGGCTCGACGTGAACGTGCAGCAGGAGCAGATCGAGGGCATCGACGACTTCCTGGCATCCAACCCCTATGTCGACGGTCGCTACTTCATCGACCGTGACGCGACGTTTCAGGAATTCCAGAACTTCTTCGCCGATGAGCCCGAGCTGCTCCAACTCGTCGAACCCGATCAGCTGCCGATGTCGTTCCAGGTTCAGCCGAGCGACACCGACGTCGACCTGATTCGGCGAATCGGCGACGAGATCGAGACGATCCCCGGGGTGCAGGATGTCGAGTTCGCCAGCGACAACATCCGGGCCATCAGCACCTTCTCCGAGGCAGCCCCCCCGGCCAGTTTGC
>JAOUGG010000030.1 GCA_029857855.1 Acidimicrobiia bacterium
ATGAGAAGAACACCGCGGCGAGGATGATAACGACGAGCAGGGCGACGGCGATGATGATGACGATCGGGCTGACCCCGTCGCGGTTGAACGCCGGTGTAGGACGGCGGCGTTCGTCCGACGGGTCGCCGCTCTCGAGAAGGCGTCGTCGGCTCCGCGCCCGACCCTGCACACTCTCGGGATGGTGCCCACCGAAGGGCCCGAGTTCGCGCTCTTCGTAGCCGTTGTAGCCGGGATCGTTGCCGAACACGCCGACTCCCAGTTGGTCGTCGAAATCGCCGTAGCCCTCGGTGACGGCCTCGATGTCGGTGATCGTGATACCGGTCGGCGGTGTCGGGGGCAGGGTCACCGGAGCCACCCGGCCGACGGGTGAGGAGGGGACGTCGTCGGAGAGGTGATGGCCGACCGGAGGCATGTCGTCGGCGACACCGGCTGTGGCGGCCGGCTCGGTGAGCACGCGGGGGAGTTCTCCCGTCGTCAGCCTGCTCGCGTGTTGCGGTGGCGGCGGGAACGAAGGCGACGGCTCGTCGAGATCGATGACGGTCGGAAGCGTGACCACGGCCTCGATGCCGCCGAACTCGATCAGGTCACCGTCGGTCAACGTCGTCCACCCGACCACCGGGACGCCGTTGACCAGGGTTCCGTTTGTCGAGTTGAGGTCGAGGACCTTCAACTGACCCTTCTGCCAGGTGAGCCGGGCGTGGTAGGTGCTGACGAAGGTTTCGGACAGGCAAAGGTCAGCGTCGGCGGCTCGACCCAGAACCTGTTCTCCCTCGTGGATCGTCAGCTCGGTCGGTGTCGACGACGCGTTGCCAAACCAAAGAGTAGGCAGCACCGACACGTTTCCAGTCAAGCACTACTCGTGGTGTCCGTCGAGCCCGAAGAAGACGCCGAGCCGGTGGATGAGTTGCAGCACCGATACCCACACGGCGATCTCGATCGTCTCCGCCGACGACAAATGCTTGTCGACGGCCTCGACGGTGGCCGCGTCGACCCGGGCCGGGCTGGACGAGATGCGATGCGCCGTGGCCAGCGCGGCCCGAGTGCGATCGTCGAGCAGTGTGGCATCGGTATCAGGGGCGTCGGGGTCGAAGCGTGCCGCGGTGTCGATGGTTTCGGCCGTCACGCCACTGCGGGCCGCCAGCTTCGTCGACTGATCGATCAGGTGTCGGTTCCGGGCATGGTGGGCGAACACCAGCCCAACCAGCGCCTTGAGGTCGATGCCGAGCTCGGACTGGGGTCCGTCGAGGTTGTGACGGAGCACGGCGGCCAGCGCCCGCCGGGTCCGCGCCTGACCGAGTGTGGTGAGCAGCGGTTCGTCGAATCCGTAGGTCTCGGCGATGTGCCGTCGTGACGTCTCGGGGTCCTTGGGCAGACCGGCCATCCAGCGCCGCTCGAGCCGAACCGCACCCGGAGCATTGCGGAAGACCTTGAGCATCGTGGTCAGCGAGTCGGTCGGGGGCAGCTCGCGGCCTTCCGCGTTGTCTCCGGCTCCGCCGATGTCTCCGGTTCCACCGGTGGCGGCGGTGTCGCCGACACCGTCCCATCCGTGTTGGCCGATCGACCAGCCGGTCGGGCCGATCAGATCGGACACGTCCTGAACCGCCTCGGGTTCGAGCTCCACCCCGATGGCGTCCATGAACTTGTTGAGGAAGCCCATCATGGCCACGCCCACGACGATCCACTCGGTGTCGGCCGGAGAGAAGTGGCGCTGGAGCCCGCGACCCAGTTCGGGTGTGTAGTGGTGGGGCATCGTGGAAAGGGCTTCGGCCACCGCCACGGCCGCCGCCTCGCCCGCGGTGCGCGATTCGCCGGTCACGGCTTCGGCGCTCGATCCACGACGGAGGGCGAACGAACAGGTGTGGGCCGAGCAGTACATGCAGTCGGCGGCCCGCGACGAGGTGTACATCGCCAGTCCGACGATGTCCTTTGGTGCGCCTCGACCGAGCAGCGCCTGCGGCAGGTTCAGGAAGTTGGGGACGATGAGGTTGTACGTCCGAAACCCTGGTGGCCAGATCTCCAGGTACGGGTCGCAGTTCGGTATGACGCCGATCAACACGTCGACCAGGTTCAAGACCGGACTGAATTCCTCTTTTAGCTCGCTGAACTCGATGCGGTCCTCGGCAAGGACCTCCGCCAGTGTGGTGGGCACCGCCTACTCCTCTGTGGTTGATTCCCTCGTGGGATGTCGTCCCATTCCCCTCGTGCAAGCGCACGGCCTCCACCAAAGCTAGTACCGGCTTGAATCACCCGCCAAAACGGTGGGCTGTAGGACGGGTCCGGTCGGCGTCTTGTTCGCGTCCTCGCCCCCGACCTACTATCACACCGTTGCCATCCGTCAGGGATGTGTCCAATCAACAAGGGGTAGCTCATGAGAACTCGAGCCGCAGTGTTGCGGGAAATGAACCAGCCGTGGAGCGTCGAGGAAATCGAACTCGATCCGCCGAAACACAACGAAGTGCTGGTGAAGATGGTGGCGTCGGGCATGTGCCACTCCGACGAGCACGCGCTAGACGGTCATATCGCCGGTCTCGTCCCCGGTCCGCCGATGATCGGCGGTCACGAGGGTGCCGGCATCGTGCAGGAGGTGGGCGAAGGCGTCGACTGGCTCGAGCCTGGCGACCATGTGGTGTTTGGATTCATTCCCGCCTGCGGCCGCTGCCCGTCGTGCGCCGACGGCCACTCCAACCTGTGTGATCTGCTCGCCACCTTCGCCGAAGGTACCCAAGCCCTCGACGGTACCTACCGGCACCACACCCTCGACGGCCAGGATCTCGGCCTCATGTGTCTGATCGGCACGTTCTCCGAGCACACCGTCGTCAACGAGGCCAGCTGCATCAAAGTCGACAAGGACTGGCCGCTCGACAAGGGCTGCCTGCTCGGTTGCGGCGTGGTGACCGGCTGGGGATCGGCGGTTTACGCGGCCGAGGTCGAGCCCGGTGACTACGTGGCCGTCGTCGGCTGCGGCGGCATTGGAGCCAACGCCGTCCAGGGTGCGGCCATGGCCGGTGCCCGGGTGGTGGCCGCCATCGACCCCGTGGCCTTCAAGCGGGAGCAGGCGATGGAGTTCGGTGCCACCCACGCCTTCGCCTCGATGGCCGAAGCCCAGGAGAAACTGAGCGAGGTGACCTGGGACCGGGGCTATGACAAGGTCATCATGACCATGGGCACCGGCGACGGCGCCAGCCTCGGCGAGGGGTTCAACCTCGGCGGCAAGCGGGCCAAGATCGTCGTCACCAACCTGCACTCCACCGCGGAGGGCACGATCAACATCCCGGCCATCATGCTGACCATGATGGAGAAGCAGGTCATCGGGTCGCTGTTCGGCTCGGCCAACATCCGCAAGGACATCCCTCGCCTCTTCGAGCTGTATCTGATGGGCAAGTTGAAGATCGATGAGCTGATCACCAAGACCTACACCCTGGATCAGATCAACGAGGGCTACGACGCCATGCGCAACGGTGAGAACATTCGAGGTGTGATCCTGTTCGACCAGTAGGTCGACCACAAACACGCTCTGCTCCAAACGAACGACCCGGTCGCCACGGTGGCCGGGTCGTTCGCGTCCCGCAGGCGTCGGGGGCGGACTACGATGTTGGTGTTGGCGGGTGCGGGGTCGGTGGAGGGCTTGTGGTCGACATCATTGACAGACGGAGTTGGGGGGCCCGGGCCCCGCGCCGGCGCTCGACGATCCCGATCCCCACCCGGGAGCTTTGGCTGCATCACACCGCCGGCAGCGAGCGGGGAGCGGCGGGGGTTCGCTCGATCCAGAACTTCCACATGGACATCCGGGGCTGGTCCGACATCGCCTACTCCTACATCATCGACCGCGACTCGCTGGCCGTCTACGAGGGGCGTGGCGCCGGCGTGCTCGGCGGCCACACGTTCGGCCGCAACTCGATCTCCCACGCCATCTGCGTGATGGGCAACTTTGACGAAATGTCGGTGTCCGACGCACTGGTCGGTCGGATCGCCGAGCTGGTGGCCCACGGGAATCAGCAGGGCTGGTGGCCGGCGACGCTCACCGGCGGGCATCGGGACGTGCGGGCGACGTCCTGCCCCGGCGACAACCTGTACATACGGATCGACGAGATCAACCGCCGGGCCGTCGACCCCGGCGACGAGGAGGACAACGTGGCGCTACGAAACGGCGATCGAGGAGAAGCGATCCGGCGGTTCCAGACCGCACTCAAGGGATGGAACCCCCAGTCGCTGCCAAGATTCGGCGCCGACGGTGATTTCGGCGACGAGACCGAGACCTGGGTGCGCAACTTCCAGTCGGCACACGACCTGTCGGTCACCGGGGTTATCGACGGGGTCACCGCGGCGCTGCTGCTCGAGTATCGAACCGACGACGTCGACGACTCGGCCTGACATCGATCGGCGGTCGGCGCCGGAGCGCCGTCAGGCCCGTTGCAGGCCGACGGCGGAAGTCTCGACGCGTTCCCGTCCGGCGGCGAAGTGACGCCGTCCCCACTCGGCGATGGCGATACCGAGTGGTGCGGAGAACCAGATGCAGATGAGGATGGCGGCGGCGTTGTAGTTGCGCAGCAGTGGGTCGAGCACGAAAAGCATCACCCGGAACAGCCAGAACGATCCCCACATGGAACCGGCGAAGCGGATCATCCAGATCCGGTGGTTGGCGGCGTCGGACCGTCGGGCGGCGGCTACGCCCATCACCGCACAGGTGTAGACGCACAGTGACATGAACCAGAAGCCGGTCATCGCCAGGTTGCCGCCGTACTCGGCGACCGAGCCGTGCTCGGAGGCGAGTACCACCGCGCACAGCGTGCCGATCGTGAGCGTGGTGAACGAGATGCGGCCGACGAGCCGGTGGCGGCTGCGCTGCCCGTCGCCCCCCGTGCCGGGTCGGGCCAGTTGCCAGTGCAGGAGCACGAAGGTTACCGAGTTGAAGGCGATGTGGCTGTAGAGCAGTCCGCTGCGCAGGCCGGGGCCGTTGACGAAGCGATCGTAGAACGCCACGCCCCACGCAGGGTGCTGGGCGAAGCGATCACCCCAAACGGTACACACGTTGTCGGGGCACGACGCCATGGCTGCGGCGGTGTCGGATCCCGAGAGTCCGAGGTTGTCGAGCAGATCGTAGATGCCGATGAAGAACGGAATGGCGCCCGCCGTGCCCTCGATGAAGTAGCGCACGTTGAGCGCGAGCAGGAGCAGCACACCGAAACCGAGGAAGTACTGGAAAGCGCGGCGTCGCCATCCGTCGATCAGCAGCGCGGCCCAGACGGCCAAGGCGCCGTAGATGATGAGGACTCCCCAAGGCAGATCCATGCCGATTCCTCCGCCCTCCACCGTAGTTCGTCGGCCGGTTCCGAGCCAGGTGACGGCAGCACCGAGCAGCTCCGCTAGCCTCGGCTTGGCATCGCAGCAGCGCGGCTCGGAGCCGTCGACCAGGGAGTTCTCATGACCACATCACGCACGGAAACCATCACCGTCGACGGCGGCGGCTTCGACGCCCACGTCGTCGTCCCCGATTCCGGGTCCGGTCCCGGGCTGGTCGTGCTCCAGGAGATCTTCGGCGTCAACACCTACATCAAGTCGGTGTGTGAGCGGCTCGCCGGGATGGGCTACGTCGCCATCGCCCCCGACATGTTCTGGCGGCAGGAGCCGGGTTTCGTCGTCGAACCGGAGCAGGGGGAGGAGGGCATGCAGCTGGCGTTCGCCAAGGTGGGCGGCTTCGATTTCTCGAACGTGGCCGGTGACGTGGGCGCGGCCTTGGACCACCTCCGTGGCCTGCCCGAGTGCACGGGCGACGCCGGTCTGATCGGCTTCTGCTTCGGCGGCACGTTGACGTTCCTCGGTGCGGCCGCCCTCGACCCGACCTGCGCGGTGAGTTACTACGGCAGTGGGGTGGCCGGGAACCTGGATCAGGCCGACGACATCAGCTGCCCGATCCTGTTCCACTTCGGCGGTTCCGATCCCTACCTGCCCAGCGAGGATTCACAGGCCGTGGCCGACCGTTTCGCCGACGTCGAGCAGGCGACCGTGCTCGTCCAGCCCGATGCGGGCCACGCGTTCGACAACCATCTCAACCCGATGTTCTCCAATCCCCCGGCTGCGGCGGCGGCCTGGGAGGCGACGGCGGCGTTCCTGGGGGAGCACCTTCCCGTCGGGTAAAGCCTCCTCGAGCAACAGGTCGTTCCGGGTTCACGCACCGACAGCCGGAGCGGTTCTTCGTCAACCACGTTGACCGGTCGGGGAACCTTTACTACAGTCGAGCGGAAGTCATGGGAGCGCTCCCATCACTTGTCCGCCCCAACGTTCTCACACGCCCGCCTCCGGAAGGACCTCGATCCATGCGACCGAACCGCCGTCTCCGTTCCCTCTTCACCGTGCTCATGGGGTTCACCCTCATGGCCACGGTGCTGGCCGTTTCACCGTCGACGGCATCCGCCGCCGACACCGTCATCGACGACTTCAACGACGGTGACACGTCCGACTGGGTGTTCTTCGGCGGCACCAACGCCGGCGGCGGCGGCGGTGCGCTGGATGATCGACCCTATGAGGGCACCCACTATCTCAGCACCGGTTGGGGCGGTCAGGGTACGGCGTCGGCCTTCTATGGCGGTGCCTTCCGCAACTTCGACAACGGCGCCCAGGTCGCCGTGCCGGCCGACGCCTGGTTCAACGTCTGGGTGCTCAATCAGTCGAACGCGACGGTCGACGGCTACACCCTCGAGATCACCCTCCGGGAGGACACCGACCGCGACGGCTGGACCACGGGTTCCGAGGACTCGGTCCGCTACGACACCGCCTTCACCTCCGCCGCCTTCGACGACACCTGGACGTTGATCAGCGCCCCGGTTTCGTCGTTCGTCAACCAGTCGACCGGCGGTAACGGCGTCTTCGACGGAGCCCTCGACGAGATCGTGATCGTGGTGGCCGGCGTGACCGGCGCCGACGGATCCACCGTCGAACTCGACCTCGACTACTTCCACTTCTCCGACGGTCCGATCACCGGCGACGGCATCGTCGACGACTTCGAGTCCGGTCTCCCGTTCGGCGAGTCGGCCAACGGCGAACTGCTCGGCTTCTACACCTTCGCCGGAGCGGGCTCCGGTATCGGCATCGGCACCGAGGCGACGCCACCGGCCCCAATCCTCCCCGAAGTGGGCCAGCCCAACAACGTGATGACCATGAACGTCGACGCCACCTCGTTCGCCGGCTTCATCCACGCCTTCACGAACCCGGGAGTCGACACGTGGGTGTCGCAGGACTGGTCGACCCGCGAGGGCATCTCGTTCTGGTTCCACGGTGAGGGCTCCGGTGCCGATCTGTTCATCGACATCCTCGACAACCGCTCCGCTGGTTCCACCAGCGACGACGCCGAGCGGTGGACGGTTCCGTTCGTCGACGACGTCGTCGGTTGGCGGCTGCTCGAATTCCCGTTCGCCGACTTCACCCGCAAGGAGATCGGCAACGGCGCACCCAACGACGGACTCGGTCTCTTCGAGATGTGGGGGTACGCCATCGGCACGCTGGGAACCGGTGGCGCCCGCACGTTCTATGTCGATGAGGTGAACGTCTACGGGGTGGCCGAGCCGCCGGCGCTGGCCGCCGCCCTGTCGGTCAACAACACCCTCATCACCGAGGGCACAACCGGCGACGTCCGCATCAAGCTCAACCGTCCGATGGGCGTCGACGACCCGGCCCAGGTGTCGATCAGCTACCGGACCGAACCCTCCACCGCCACCCCGGGTGTCGACTACACGCCGACGAGCGGTACCGTCACCTTCGTCAACGGTGGGCCGACCGAGTTGTCCTTCCCGCTGGAGACCCTGGGTGACACGAAGTTCGAGGGCGATGAGCGGATCGTGATCCGTTTGACCGACCCGGTCGACGTCGAGCGGGGCGCGCTGTTCCAAGGCTCGGTGCTGATCGACGACGACGATGCCTACGACCCGAACCTGCTCGACGACTTCACCCAGGGAGCCTTCCTGTGGGAGGCCACCGACGGCGTCACCCTCGCCGCCCAATCGGTGTCGGCCTCCGACGCCGGAGCCCGCCCGGGCCAGGATGCGGTCGAGAACGTGGCCGAGGCCGAGGTCGTGGCTCCGGGAGACGCCTATCAGGCGACCGTCGATGACATAGTTTCCCGCCTGGGCGCCCTGTTGCCCGCCGACCACGATGTCGCCAAGCCCGACGCTCAGCGGATCGAGAACGCCCTCCGGCAGTTGATGCGAGAGGTCGACGGTCCGGCTGATGCCTTCGACCGGCTCAGCGGAGCCGTTCAGCAGCTGACCAAGGTCGGTGCCGGCGGTGCCGTCGGGGCCGAGGTCGACGCCATTGTCGACGACCTCGTTGCGCTGGCCGCTGATCTTGCCGCCGACGCCATCGACCGGGCCGAGGCCAATGGTGTGCCGTCGGCCGACCTGGCGGCGGCCCGCAACCGCTTGGCCCAGGGCGACGCCGACGTCGCCGCAGGGCGGGTCGCACGGGCCATGGTCCGCTACGGCCAGGCCTGGGAAGCCGCCGACAAGGCCGCATCCAAGGCCGGTGTCGGCTTGGCTCCCGCCCGACCGACCATGACCCGTGACTTCCCCCTGGCCCAGGACTGGAGCGACACCGAGTCGATCGACTTCTGGTTCGAGGGCACCGGCAGCGGTGAGGCCGTCACGCTGATCGTCAAAGACAACGCCGCTCCCGACCCCGGGCCCGCCGGGTGGACGCTGTCGTGGGCGGACGAGTTCGACGCCGCCGCCGGCGCACCGCCGAACCCCAGCAACTGGGGCTACGAGATCGGCGACGTCACCCCCGACGGCAAGAACGGCTGGGGCAACGAGGAACTGCAGTACTACACCGATGATCCTGACAACGTCGCCCACGACGGTGCCGGCAACCTGGCCATCACCCTCGACGCCGCCGATGCCGGACGGGAGTGCTACTACGGTCCATGCGAATACGAGTCGGCCCGACTCATCTCGCTCGACCGGGCCGAGTTCGCCTACGGGCGCATCGAGTCCCGCATCCTCGTGCCCGAGGGTCAGGGCATCTGGCCCGCCTTCTGGAGCCTCGGCACCGACATCACCCGCAACCCGTGGCCGGCCGCCGGTGAGATCGACTTCATGGAGTTCGTCGGCCGTCTGCCCGACGAGATCTTCGGCACGATCCACGGCCCCGGCTACAACGGTGGCAACAGCTTCGGCGGTATCTACGACTTCGGTGAGCCGGTGTTCGGCGACTACCACACCTTCGTCGTGGAGTGGCAGCCGGAGATGATCACCTGGTACGTCGACGGCATCCAGTACCACCAGGCGACCCCGGCCGATGTCGCCCCCAACCCCTGGGTGTTCGAGAAGCCGTTCTTCATGCTGCTCAACGTGGCCATCGGCGGCAACTTCGGCGGTCCGGTCGGCGCGGAGTTCAGCCCGCCGCAGTCGATGCTGGTCGACTACGTCCGGGTCTACCAGGCCCCCGACACGGCCGAGCGGTTCGAGGCCTCGTTCATCGACGACACCGAGGGCTGGACCAGGGTGTCGGTTCCCGTCACCGAGCTGACCCGTAGCGCCGAGCAACCAACCGGAGCGCCCGACGACGGGCTGACTCTGAGAGTGGTCAACGGCTACGGCTTCAGCTTCGACCCCAACGTGTCGGGCACCTACTCCTTCGATCTCATCGAGCGGATTCCGGTGCCGCCGCCGACCGAGCTGACCGTGACCTCCACGGCCGGATCGGGTGCGGGCTCGCTGCGGGCGGCCATGGCCGCCATTGCCGACGGCGGTACTATCACCGTCGACCCGTCGCTGGCCGGCGCCACGGTGGCGCTGTCACAGCAGCTCACGGCCACTCGATCAATGACGATCGACGCCTCGGCCGCTCCCGGCCTGGTGCTGAGCGGATCCGGAGTCGACCGGGTGTTGACCGTGGAGCCCGGCGCCTCGGTGACCGTGCGCGGTCTCACGGTGACCGATGGCGCAGCCGCACCGCAAGGCGGCGGCATCCTCAACCTCGGTGACCTCACGCTGGAGCGGGTGACCGTGACCGGCAATACCGTCAACGCCGCCGGTCCGCCCAACTTCGCCTTCGGCGGCGGCGGCATCTACAACGGTGAGGGGGCGACGATGGTGCTGCGGGAATCGACCGTCAGCGACAACACCAGCCCCAACCAGCCCGGTGCCGGCGTCTATGGATTCTTCGGCTCGACGCTGACCATCGAGTCGTCGACGATCTCCGGCAACGTGACCGGTGACGTGGCCGGCGGCATCCGTTCACTCGGCACCACCACGGTCGTCAACTCGACGATCACCGGCAACACGTCAAGCGCCTGGCACGGCGGCGGCATCTTCCACACCGACGGCTCCCTCGTCGTCACCAACTCGACGATCGTCGACAACATCGCACCCGCAGGCACCGCCTCGGGTGTGGTGGTCGCCACCTTCGGCGCCCCGGCCGACATGACGCTGACCAACAGCATCATGGGCGGACGCGACGGCGCACTGGCCTGCTATGCCGAAGGTGGAGCAGCCGCGGTGATCACGTCGGCCGGTGGCAACATCGACAACGACGGTTCGTGCTTCCTGACCGCCACCGGCGACCAGGCGTCGGTCGATGCGCTGCTCGGCCCGCTGGCCGACAACGGCGGCTCGACGCTCACGTTGCTCCCGGCGGCCGGCAGCCCGGCCATCGACGCCGCTCTGGCGGGGGCCTGCCCTGCCACCGACCAACGGGGTGTGACCCGGCCCCAGGGCGCCGGCTGTGACGTCGGCGCCGTCGAGGTCGACTAGGTCGACTAGGTCGAGCGCCCCGGCTCGGCACCCACTGCGCACCCGGTTCTGCCGTTCCCCGACATCGCTCAGCGACGCGGGAGAACGGCAGAACGCGGTGGTGACGCCCGACCCGACTCGCCCGGACAGACCGCCGCCGTTAACGCGGTGCATTTCAGCCCCGGCGCCTGCACCGCCTGGCACTCCCACAACACCATCACGAACCTGCTCACCCAGAACGACCAGGTGGAGTGTTTCCGCAACCTCTCGGTTGGCGGCCACATGGCCGTCCTGACATCTTCATCGAAATGGGTCATGTGGCCTGGCCCTTAAACGACAATACCGAGTTCGGCGTGGATCTGATCGACCTGGTTCTCGTCCAGTCCGAGCTGGCCGGCGAAGTCGAGCAGGTATCGCTTCTCGGCAATCTTGTCCACATCAATGGCCATGACAGA
>JAOUGG010000031.1 GCA_029857855.1 Acidimicrobiia bacterium
TGGCACCGCTGGGTTACAGCGCCGCGAACCGGCCGAAGGAAGCCGAGAAGCTCCGCGCCGCATCCGCCGTCGGTCAGATCGCCTTGATGGCGACCTACAAGGGTCACCTGGCGTCCAACGGTCTGACGGCCGGTCAGGTGCTGCTCGCACCGACCGACATGTGGTATCGGAATCGGTATCTGAAGAGCCGGGGCACGCTTCAGGCGCTGCTGGAGGCCGGGGTCGTGCCCGTGATCAACGAGAACGACGCCGTCGCCGACGACGAGATCCGCTTCGGCGACAACGACCGCCTGGCTGCACTCGTGGCCCATCTGATCGACGCCGACCGGCTGGTTCTGCTGACCGACACCGCCGGAGTGTTCACCGCCGATCCCCGTCACGATGACAACGCCTCGCTCATCGAAGAGGTACTGGAGATCGACCAGCATCTGGAGAAGGTCGTCGGTGGTCCCGGCAGTGCCCTGGGGCGCGGCGGTATGGCATCGAAGCTCGCGGCGGCTAAGATCGCCGCCTGGTCCGGCGTGGAGACCACGATCGCCCAGTCCGACCGACCGAACGTCCTGCTCGACGCCGTCTCCGGAGAACCCGGTGTCGGAACCGTGTTTCGCGCCCACAAACAACGACTGCCGGCCCGCAAATTGTGGATCGCCTTCGCACTTCCCGCGTCCGGTCGGATCATCGTCGACGGAGGGGCCCGCCGGGCCGTCGAGATCAACCAGCGATCGCTCCTGGCCGCCGGCATCATCAAGGCCGACGGGGACTTCGCGGCCGATGTCGCTGTCGAGGTGTTCGACGAGCGGGGCAACCTGTTTGCCAAGGGACTGACCCGCTGGGACAGTCAGCAGATCGGGGTGCACGCCGGCTCGACGAGCGATGTGTTCCCCCCGAACCTCCCCGAGGAGGTCATTCACCGCGATGATCTGGTGATGCTGCCGTCCTGACGCGGATCGGCGGTCAGGACGGCTGGGACGTGGCCGGCAGCGGGCCCGCCAGCCCGAGCCAGATTGACTCCGACGCCGGAGCGGGCCTTCCGAACAGGTAGCCCTGCAACAGATCGGCTCCGGTCTCTGCCAGTCGTTCCGCCTGCTCGTCAGTTTCGATTCCCTCGGCGACGACCTCGACGTCGAGCAGGTGACCGATGTCGACGATGAGTTTCACGAGCGATGTCGACGAATCGTCCTTGGTGAACGAACGGTCGATCTTGAGAATGTCCATCGGCAGACTCTTCAGGTGGGCCAGCGAGGTGAAACCGGTGCCGAAGTCGTCGATCGCGACCTTGACCCCCTCGGACTGCAGCATGGTCAGCCTGCCGGCGGCCGACGGCAGGTCGTCGAGAAGCGAACTCTCGGTGATCTCGATCACGAGCCTTCCCGGGTCGATGCCATACTCCCGGAACGGGCGCAGCACCTCCTGCACGAACGACGGGGAGTTCAGGTGTCGTCCTGACACGTTGACGCTGATGGTGAGACCGTCATTGATTCGTGCGGCCTCCCATTTCACCAGTTGCTGCGCCGTGGCCCGCAACACCCAGTTGTCGATCTCGAGGATCAGGTCACTCTCCTCGGCGTGGGGGATGAACGCCGCCGGTGGTTCGAGCCCCAAGCCGGGCCGGTCCCAACGGATCAACGATTCGACGCCTTTGCACCGGCCGGTTCGGGGATCGATGAGTGGCTGGTAGTGGAGCACGAACTCGTCGTCGCTGATCGCCTTCCTCACAGCATGCTCGAAGTCGGCCTTCGCCGCCACCGAGGCTCGGAGCTCTTTGGTGCAGAACTCAACCCCGCCCTTGCCTCGCTGTTTGACCTGGTCGACGGCGAGATCCGCATCGTGCAGGAGATCGGCGGCGTCGCCGCCGGCACCGCTGCTCAAGGCGATGCCCACGCTCACGCCGATGGTCAGCGAAGCCCCGTCGATAACCATCGGCTGTTGGAGCACCTCGATGATCCGCTCGGCCAGGTCGAGCGCCCTCGCTGCGTCCTCGACGGGCTCGGCGATGATGACGAACTCGTCGCCGCCGAGACGACCGACGTGGTCTCCGGCCCGGACGCTCGCGGAGAGCCGCCGAGCGATGATCTGCAGAACGAGGTCACCGGCCGAGTGCCCGCGGTGGTCGTTGATGTCCTTGAACCAGTCGAGGTCGCACAACAGGACGGCGAGCGTGGTCCCGGTGCGTTCGGTCCGGGCCAGGCCCTGCTCCAGGCGGGCCATGGCGGCCCGGCGATTCGACAGCTGGGTCAATCCGTCGTGGGTCGCCTCGTAGGTCATCCGACGACGGAAGTCTTCCCGCTCGGACAGCGACGAGGCGAGTGTTCGCACCGCACGCTGTAGCGAGGCACCGAGTTCGCCAAGAATCGGTTGGGCGAGCGACGAGTGGCCGAGGTCGCCGGCCGCCAGTGCCGTGGCCTGGCGCTCGGCCAACTTCAGCTGGTCGGCTGCCTCGTTGATGGCCGATGTGGCCTGCCGGATTTCAACCGGTCCGGTCAGCGGAACGGGATCCGCATCAGTGTGGCCGTCGCGAACCTGCTGGGCCCGCAGTGCCAGATTGGAGATCGGCGCCAGCAACGATCGGTAGGCGAACCAGGCGAGCAGGGTCGTGCTGAGAATGAGAAGGGTGAGTGAACCCAGGGCCTGTTGGTTCCGGCGGATCGCTGCGGCCTGCAGCGCGGCGCTGGCCTGGAGTGCATCGGCCCCGGCGCTGTTGACGAGGATGAGATACAGATCCGTGGCCCCCGACGTGATGCGCAGCGACTCGTTGACCGGTCCGATCACCAGGGCCGGACTTCCCGCCGCGGCGCCGGTGTCGGAGACGATGGCCAGTAGCCGGGCGGTGGACTCCTCGTAGATCTCTATCTCCGGTGAACGACTCATGAGCTGGAGGGTGGATTCCACAGCCGAGCCGGCCGGACCGATGCGGTCGATGTCGTTCAGTGCCTGTCGGCGGGTGCTCTGCTCGATGATAAGAGGACCGAGCGTGTCGCCGAGCCCGCTCTGCCCCGCGAACTGGAGGGCGAAGAAGTAGTTGATCTCAGCCGAGAGCGCCTGACGGGCGGTCGCCGTCGCCTCGAGGACTCGGATAGTCGAGATCAGCCGACCTCCGTCGTTGAGGTTGCCGGCGTTCGTCATCAGCCGGTTCATGACGAGATCGCTTTCGTTGGCCACGAGAGCTTCGACATCACCGTAGGCACCGCTGATGTCCAGTGTCGAGCCATCAGGGCTGATCCGTACCTGGTCGATCGCCTCGCTCACGTTGGCGAGCTGGAGGTTGGTGATGAGGTAGTCGACCCGTTCGGTGGATTCGGCCATTTCCTGGTCGACGTCGACCGCACCGATGGCGTCGATCGCCAGAGAGTCGAACGGCAACACGTTGAGCCACGACCTTGCGATTCGCCAGTTCCGCTCCTCGAGCATCGAGATTCGAAGATCGGTGAGGAGCACGAGGCGGGTCACATCATCGGCGACCAGTTCGACGTCGCGCTTCTCGGTTCGAGCCTGGCCCGCCTCGAGAACGACCAGGAAGCCCGATGCCACCAGTGGGACGAGGGCGAGAACGAGTACGACGGCACTCAGCCGATAGCGGGGCCCGCCTTCGGTCGGTCTCTTGGCGGGGCGCTCGGCGTCGTCGAGCTTCCGTTCGACCCGACGGCGCGATGATGCTGGAGCCATAATCGGCTATCGACGCCGATTCTGCATCCGTTGAGCACCATAATATGGGCAATCCCGCCCACGGTGGGCTGCGGCGAGTTTACGCTTCGCCCTCCGCCGTCTGCGGCTGCGACTCCGGTTGAGCCTGGTCGATCGGCACCTCGGCGACCGCAGGAGCCTCCTCGAGCCCGAGCTGGGCCCTGATCTCGCTGAGCCGGCTCTGAGCCTCGACGTTCAGTGAGGCCTGCTCGACCTCCAGCATGCGACCCTCGACGGAGTTCTCCTGGAGCTCGGCGTGGCCCTTGGCCTTGGCGTACCGCTGTTCGACCTTGTTGCGGACCTCCTCGAACGAGGGGACGTCCTGGCCGACCTGCTCGGTGAGCGAGGCCATCGCCCCGTTGAGCTGCTCCTGCATCTTGGCCTGATCGAGCTGGGACAGCAGCTTCTGGCGCTCCGCCAGCTTCTTCTGCAGCATCGACGAGTTCTGGTTGACGGCCTGCTTGGCCTGGTCGGACGCCTGCGACGCCTGGAGGTGAAGCGACTTGAGGTCCTCGACCTCCCGCTCGAGCGCGATCATGCGGTTGGCGAACGACTCCGCCGTCTGCGTGTACTGCAGCATCTTCTCCTGATCGCCCCGCTTCTGGGCGTCGTCGGCCATCATCACCGCCTGCCGGGCGTTGGCGCCGACCTTTTCGTAGTCTTCCAAGACCCGGTTCAGCTTGATTTCGGTCTGCTTCTGATGGGCGATGACGTTGGCCGCCTGCTCCTTCAGCTGACGGTGCTGATTCTGCGCTTCCTGGATCGCCTGCTCGAGCTGGATCTTCGGATCGGCTCGAGCCTCGAAATCGCCGGACAGCTTGGCAGCCATGTAGTTCCACCAACGACGGATCAACTTAATCATGCAGATGATCGTAGTCGAGAGGTGGGCTTGATCCCCTGAATCCAGAGCAATGATCCGTAGACGCCGAGCCCGATCAACGCGGTCACGATCGCGTCGACGGGGGAGGGGAGCGGGACCAGCGTCGCCATGAACATGGCGGCGCCGGCTCCGACTCCGGCGATGAACACATTGAGGCCCCAGTCCGACGACACCGCACCGGCTCCGGCGCCACCAAGACGGCTACGGAGCCTGACACGCAGCAAGGTCCATTCGACCCAGGCGGCGATCGACGATCCGAGCCCGATCCCGACCACACCCAGATGCGGTGTCACACCGGCGAGCGCTCGGCGGGACTCCGGCACCTGCTCCCAGGCAGGCCAATGGGGGAATGCATCGAATTCGACGATCGACGTCCCTTCGAAGGTCAACCAGTCGAGCTGCAACATCAGCAGATAGCTTGCGGCCACGCTGATCATCACTCGCACCAGCGCGATCCGGGCCGGACCGCGGACGTCGCCCAGGCTGTAAAGCGTGTTCTGGGTCACCCGAGCGGTGATGGCGGCGGGAAGACCGATGGCCATGGCCATGAGCAGATAGCCGATCACGAGGATGCCCGCAGGGTCGGTCAGACCTCGACTGAGCAGCCGGGAGATCCAGCCGTAGAGCGCATCGGTCCAGGTCGGTCCCGCGGCCAGGTAGGCGGCGGTGACGAAGCCGGCGGGCACCACGGTTTTGCGAAGGGCGGGGGTGATCCGGGCCGCCAAGGCGTTCAGCTGTTCGGACCGTCGCGACATTTCCGCCAGTTCGGCGGCGGCCACGCTGAATCCGAACAGCGAGATCGGCGTGACGTAGAGGGGCAGCGCGTAGAGATAGAACGAGGCGGCGCCGCCGACGAGGAGGGTCAGGAAGAAGGTGTCGACGAAGCTCGAAACCTGCACCACGCCGCGGGCCCCGACGGCCGGAAGGAACCGCCGGATGACGTCGTTGACGAGGCCGTCACGCCGGAGCGACGGTCGCAACGAGGGGACGAAGCCCCGCACCCGCGGAATCTGAATGGCGACCTGGAGCAGCCCCCCGATAACGACCGCCCAAGCCAGCAGCACCGCGCCGTCGGCCATCGACAGCGCGGCGGCCGCGGCCACGACGAGGGCGATGATTTGAGCGAGATTCCAGAGGACCGGCGCCGCATAGGAGAGGAAGAAACTTCGGTGGCTGTTGAGCACGCCGAGGCACCAGGCCGAGATCACCAGGAAACCGATCCCGATCGTTGTGACACGGAACAGCTCGATGGTGAGCTCGTAGCGGGCCGGGTCCGATTCCCAGTCCGTGAACAGCCACACCAACGGTCGAGCGGCGAGCACGACGATGAGCACGATGACCCCGGTCACCAGCGCAAGTATCGAGAGCACCGCGCCGGCCAGCGCACTGGCCCGCTTCTCGTCACCCTCCTCCACTAGCCGGGCGTACACCGGAATGAACGATGCCGACAGCGACCCCTCGCCGAGCAGGTTCTGCAGTAGGTTCGGCACCCGCATGGCGAAGCTGAACGAGTCGGCGGCCGAGCCGGAGCCGAGAACGACGCCGATCACCACCGTGCGAACGATGCCTGCGATACGGGAGAGGAAGATTCCGGCGGCGACGAGATTCGACCCGCTGGTGGCCGGCTTCTGGCTCACGCCGACGTATCGCCTCCGGGGCCGTCGCCGGGATCGCCTGATGTTTCCCCGTCGTTCGACGTCGCCGCCTCGTCCGCGGTCCGTCGGGGCGGGTGACGTTCTCCGGACTGGCGTGCTTCCCGGTCGGCCTCCGTGGGAACCGATGCGATATCGGCGGCTTCCAGCTTGGTCAACTGCTCGTCGGACGGGTTGTCGACGTCGACGAGACGCTGGGCGTGGCGGGACACGGCGGCCTCGAACAGGTTGCGGGCAAGGCGACCGTTGCCGAAACCCCGCCCGCGCTCGTGGGACGCGAACCATATCCCGGCCGCCTCCTTGGCCTCATCGGTCAGGTCATAGGTTCCCTTGGCGGCGATGAGCAGTAGGATCTCGACCAGTTCGGCGTCGGAGTAGTCGGGGAAGTAGATCGTCTTGGGGAAGCGGCTCTGAAAACCGGGGTTCGTCGCGACCAGCTCCGCCATCTCCTTCGGATACCCGGCGAGGATCACGACCATCGAATCCCGGCGGTCCTCGACGTTCTTGACCACGGCGTCGATGGCCTCCCGCCCGAAGTCCTTTTCACCGCCGCGGGTCAGGGAGTACGCCTCGTCGATCAGCAGCACGCCGCCATCGGCCTTGTCGAACACCTCGGCGACCTTGGTGGCGGTTTGGCCGACGAACCCGGCGACCAGACCAGCCCTGTCGACCTCGACGAGTTGACCTCGCTCGACGACGCCGAGTGACCGATAGATGCGGGCCAGCAGCCGGCCGACGGTTGTCTTGCCGGTGCCGGGATTACCGCTGAAGATGAGGTGGTTGTTGGAGTCGACGATGGGCAGATCCCGCTCCTGACGCAGCTTCTGGATCCGGAGCAGGGCCGAAAGCAGCCGCACCTCCTCCTTGACCTCGTCGAGGCCGATCAGGTCGTCGAGTTCGGCGAGGACATCTTCCAACGGTTCGGGCGGCTCGATCGGGGCTTCGGCCTCGGGATCGACGGATTCGGGGTCGGTGGCACCCGCATCGGTCGTCGTCGGGGGTCCCTCGGTGGCCACGGTCGGGGCGTTCGATCGTTCACCGGGGAGCGCCGCCATCAACAGCCGCTGAAACTCGACAAGGGAGCGCAGCTCGTCGTCGGACGGGTACTGGTCGAGCGACACCACCGTGTGGGCCAGCGTCATCGCCTCGTCGTAGTACAGGCGGGCGAGTGAGCTGCCCCGCTTCAGGTCGACCTGGCGCAGAGTCTCGAACAGATCGGACGGTTTCGACAACCAGCTGCGCTTGCCGTCGACCAGATCGTTGCGACGCATGGCATCGGGTGTGACGACTCCGGGGAGGAGGTCGTGGTGGGCGAAGGCGGCGACCATGGCCCAGAGTTCGTCGTCGGTGTGGCGCTCGTCGACATCGACAAAGGCGGCGGTGAGGTTGAAGGCCTCGACGATGCTGTCGCGTTCAAGCTTGTCGGCATCGACACTGGTGCCGCTGGCCGCCTGCCTGAGCGCCTGGCCGATGAGGCGGGAAAACCGATCGACCGCTTTGGTGAGTCCTCTGTCCATCCGGCTGCTTCGAAGGTGTGGAAGTTGTGTACGAAGTGTGGTGTGCTGATCACACTCCCGAGCAGCTTAGCCCGCACCGGCCGCCGCCTCGTTCCACGGCCCCGCCGGCGGGGCGAATAATTTGACCATCTAATCAACTGGTCTTGTACCGTGTTCTGGTATGACCCATCGTTTTGATTCCATCGACGCCGTGCGGGAAGGGCTTCGGAGCGTCGATTATCTGGCCGACGACTCGATTGCAGGCGTCGCCTTCCTGGCCGATCGGTTGGAGAAGCCGGTCCTCATCGAGGGGCCGGCCGGGACGGGGAAGACCCAGCTGGCCAAGTCGATCGCCGAGATGAGCGGTGCCCGGCTGATTCGTCTCCAGTGCTACGAGGGCCTCGACGAGGCCAAGGCGCTCTACGAGTGGAACTACAAGAAGCAGTTGCTGCGAATCCAGGTCGAGTCGTCCGACGGCGACACCGAGTGGACCGAGATCCAGGACGACATCTTCTCCGACGAATTCCTGCTTCCCCGCCCGCTGCTCGAGGCGATCACCGCCGATGACCCGGTGGTTCTCCTGATCGACGAAGTCGATCGCGTGGAGCTCGAAACGGAGGCCCTGCTGCTCGAGATCCTGTCGGACTACCAGGTGTCGATCCCGGAGCTGGGCACGATCGAGGCCAAGCAGATCCCCCTCGTCTTCCTCACCTCCAACAACACCCGCGAGCTGTCCGAGGCGCTCAAGCGCCGGTGCCTCTTCCTGCACCTCGACTATCCGACGCTCGAACGCGAGAAGGAGATCGTTCTCACCAAGGTTCCGGAGATCTCCGAGAACCTGGCCGACCAGGTGGCCCGGATCGTTCGCTCGATCCGCCAGCTCGAGTTGAAGAAGCACCCCTCGGTGTCCGAAACCCTCGACTGGGCTCGAACCCTGGTGCTGCTTGGCATCGAGAACATCGACGAGTCCGACGCCGTCGACACCGTTCACCTGCTCCTCAAGTATCGCTCCGACATCGAGAAGGCGATCAAGGACTTCACCGCCAATTCGGCCGCCCACTTCGAGGCCTCCCAGGCCTCCTGACGCCGGCGCTCCGATGACCTCCACGGAAGCCGCCTTCAGTGCCAAGGCCGGTCCGCTCTTCGACCTCCTCGAAGGTTTCGTGGTGGAGCTGCGCAACGCCGGTCTACCGGTCTCGTTGTCGGAGAACATCGATGCCGCCGAAGCGGTCCAGCACATCGACATCGAGGACCGCGTGGCGTTCAAATACTCGCTGGCGGCCACGCTGGTCAAGAACGACGCCCACTGGAAGACGTTCGAGACGCTGTTCGAGGTCTATTTCTCGCTCCGAGGTCCCGAGTATGCACTCGACGGCGATGCCATCGAGTTCGACGACGACGTCGACTTCGACCCTGGTGAACAACCACAGGGCGAGGGCGGGCAGGGCGGCGGCGACGGCCTCAGTCCGGAGGAGCTGGCCGAGCTTCTGTACCAGGCGCTCCGTCAGGGCGACGAGGCGCTGACGCGGGCCATTGCCCGCCAGGCGGTGAAGCGTTACGCCGGCATGGAGCCGGGCCGACCCGTCGGCGGCACCTACTATTTGTACCGCACGCTGCGCAACCTCGACCTCGACTCGGTTCTGGACCGCCTGATGGAGCAGCGTCGGGCCGACGCCGACAAGCCGCTGTCGTCGCTGCAGGAACGGCTGGAGAAGGACGAATACCAGGATCGCATCGACAAACTTCGCAGGGAGATCGAGGCGGAGATCCGTCGTCGGCTGGTGGCCGATCGTGGGGCCGAGGCGATGGCCAAGACGTTGCGCAAACCGCTTCCGGAGGACGTCGACTTCATGCACGCCAGCCGGGAGGAGATGGTCATGCTCCGGCGCGCCATCTACCCGCTCACGCGCAAGCTGGCGGTACGGCTGGCGAGAAAGCGGCGCCACAAGCGGCGGGGAGCCCTCGACTTCCGCAATACGGTCCGCCATTCGCTCAGTTACGGGGGCGTGCCCGTCGAACCCAAGTTCCGTCATCCGAAGCCGGCCAAGCCGGAGATCTTCGTGGTCGCCGACATCTCGGGATCCGTCGCCGCGTTCGCCCGCTTCACGTTGCATCTGGTCTACGCCATCTCCAGCCAGTTCAGCCGGGTCCGTTCCTTCGTGTTCATCGACGGGCTCGACGAGGTGACGTCGTTCTTCGAGGGCGTCGACGACATCACCGAGGCGGTCCATCGGGTCAACACCGAAGCCGACGTGGTCTGGGTCGATGGTCACTCCGACTACGGCCACGCACTCGAGGTGTTCTGGGACCGCTACGGAAACGACGTGGGTCCGAAGACGACGGTGCTGATCCTGGGCGACGCCCGCAACAATTATCACGCATCCCAGGCCTGGATCACGAAGGAGATCCAGCGCAAGGCCCGGAAGCTGTTCTGGCTCAACCCGGAGCCGAAGGCCTACTGGAACACCGGTGACTCGATCGTCGGTGAGTACGCGTCCCATTGCGACGGGGTGTTCGAAGTCAGAAACCTCCGCCAACTGGAACGGTTTGTCGACAACCTCGTCTGATTCCGTGCCCTGCTTCGCCCCTGCGGCGACAGGGAAATTCACTCTGATGTTCGCGCTTGCGAGACGGGTGGTTTACTCTCATGGATGTGCCCACAACAATTGAAGACCGGTTGGTCGTGGGCGACGTCTCGGTGGTTCCCGACTTGTATCGGCAACACGGAGCGTTCATCCACACGATCAGCCGAGAGCTGGTTGGTGCCGCCGCCGACCGACTGACCCAGCAGGTTTTCACAGAAGCCTGGCGCGACCGTTTGAGCTTCAATCCGTCGCTGGGGACGGTCCGCAACTGGCTGATTCGTCGTGCCCGTGCCCGGGTCTCCAAGACCTCGTCCGAAGCGGAGCGGGCGGTCGATCGGCTGGTCGTCGCCGACTCACTGCATCGGATGGATGATCTTCGTCGCCAGGTCGTACTCGCCGGGTTCGACGCCTCCGACGCCGACACCCTGGCCCTCCGCCTGGACCAACCGGTGGCCACCATCCGGGCCAATCTCCGGCGGGGCACCGACCAGCTCAAGGCGGATCTGGCCGAGAGCCGAGCCGACGGCGAAGACAGCGGCCTGATCGACATCATGGCCGATGGACCGCCCGATCTCGATCTGGTCACGCCACCCGAGGTCGTGTGGCAGGCCATCGCGGCCGAGCTGAACCTCGACACCGGGGCCGTCACCACGGATGACTTCAACCGGCTCGACGAAGCGACGTCCGATGGTGAAGACGACCCGTCGGCCGCTGTCGAGAAGGTCGAAGACGAGCCCGAGGTCGTCGAAGCTGACCGCCACCCTGATGATGAGAACGGCGATGACGGCAACCCTGGAGACGGCGACCCTGATCCCGGTGAGAGCGGAGTTGCTGAGGCCGAGTCAGTTGCCGAGGCCGTGGATCGCG
>JAOUGG010000032.1 GCA_029857855.1 Acidimicrobiia bacterium
CTGCTGCGCCGCACCCGGTTCTACCGACCGTTCTTCGTGGTCGCCTCGGTGATCATGTCGGGAATCGCGCTGGTCTGGATGGTGGAGCGGCTGGCCGAGACCGACCTCGGCATCAGCGCCATCATCGATCCGGTGTTCGTCTGGCCGCGGATCGTCTTCTTCGTGATCGCACTGACCCTCCTGGCGGCCGCTGCCTTCCAGGTCGAGTCGGGATCGGCCCGGTTGCTGCCGACCCTGGCCCGGGTTACCGCACCCGTCGATGACGACCCCGAGTCACCGCAGCCGGTGAAGGCGGGGAGCCGGCCGTGAGTGCTCGACAGATATCCCCCGACTTCCCGGAGCGGCTGTTGAAGTTCGTCGACGCCGAGGTCTCACTGATCGACGACACGATCGAGACCGACACCGATCTGTTGCTGTCCGGTGCCGTCGACTCGCTCGGCGTCATGAGCATCACCGGCTGGATCGAGGACGAGTTGGGGTTCGAGGTGGACGCCACCGAGATCACGCTCGACAACTTCCAGACGGTCGAGCGGACCCTCCGCTACTGCAAATCCAAGCTGGGCTGATCCCACCCACCGCAAGATTCGTCGCGCTGGTTTCTTGTAGCGAAATGCGAGCCTGAGGCTCGGGTTTTGCTACAAGAATCGGGTTGGGTTCGTGCGCTCAGCCGAGGGGCTGGGGTCGTGCGCTCAGCCGAGGGGCTGGGGTCGTGCGCTCAGCCGAGGGGCTGGGGTCGTGCGCTCAGCCGAGGGGCTTAGCCGAGAGGCGTGAAGTCGCGGTGATGTTGGTGGTCGGCCCGCCGCATCGTGGTCTGCCGGTTGGCGAGGGGGTTCACGATCAGCGAGAAGATCCGGCGGGGCCATGGCGACATGTTCGGGGGCGAGCCGTGCACGATCGAATCGCCGAAGATCAGCATCGTGCCGGCCGGACCCTTGGGGCAGACGAGCCCACCCTGCTCGGCCAGCGGCCCGACGACCTCCGGGCCGACCGTCCACAGGTCGTAGCTGGTGGTTGTCGTGTCGAGTGACGCCGGAGCCGGCCCGGCCCGGTGGGATCCCCGCACGAACATGAGCGGGCCGTTGAACTCCGTGACGTCGTCGAGGAAGATGTGCATGTTGAGCGCCAGCGGTTCTGGCACGCCGTCCTCGTGGTGGTGGGTGGCGAAGTCGTGATGCCATTGCCACTGCTCACCGACGAACGCCTCCTTGGCGTTGACCTTGACCTGCTGGGCATAGACCGGCACGTCGCCGAGGATCTGCCGGGCCGGTTCCAGGAACCGCGGGTCGTTGACGAGGCGCTCGAACACCGGGTGCCGGAGGTGCAGCCCCATCGCCGTGCGGACCGCACCACTCGACTTCTCCCGGATGTTGGCGGCGACCTCCTCGGTCATCAACTCGGCCAGGGCGGCGTTGATCTCGCCGACCTCGGCCGGGCTGAACCGCTCCGGCAGCACGGTCAACCCGTCGTTCCGGAACGCGTCGAGCTGGGCGTCGGTGAGCGCCGATCCGGTTCGGCCGATTTCGGTGATCGATTCCATGTGGTCCTCCTTCAGCTGCGGACAAACACGATCTTGTCGAATCGTTGACGAAGCCGGGTGGTGCGAGCTGCGACATCGGCTGCGGTGAACGGATCGCTCAGCCCGTCGACGATCAGCGTAGCCAGCTCAGGCATGTCGTCCGGGGTCATCCCGATCCGGGTGATCTCCGGCGTGCCGAGCCGTAGCCCGGCCATCTCGCCGAGCCCCGGCAGGCCGATGGCACAGGCCAGCAGGTTGGCGGTGCGGAGTTGCCGGGCCGCCTCGTGCCCGCCACCCAAGCGAGTGGCGTCGATGGCCAGCTGATGCGAGGTGGTGGGCCTGCTGCCGGTTCGGTACACGGGCAAGCCGAGCCGCTCCAACTCGGTGGCCAACCTGACCGCGTTGTCGACCATCGCTTCGGCGTAGGCCGGGCCGAATGCCATCCAGTCGAGCAGGGTGATGGCGAGCGCCGCTGTCTTGGCCACGTCGAAGTTGGCGGTGAGACCCGGGTAGGCGATCGCGTCGAGCCGGGCCGCCAATTCGGGATCGTTGGTGAGGACGAGCCCTCCCGCCGGGCCGCCCAGACTCTTGTAGGTGCTCATCGTCAGCAGGTCGGCACCGTGGGTGAGCGGGTTGGGCCACACCCCGCCGGCGAACATCCCGCAGGCGTGGGCGGCGTCGAACAGCACCCTGGCTCCGACACGCCCGGCGATGGCGCGGATCTCATCGACCGGGTGCGGCCGCAGGTTGAGGCTGGTGCCGATCGTGATCAGTCGCGGCCGGACCCGGTCGGCCAGATCGGACAGCGCATCGAGGTCGACCGAGAAGGTGGAGGGGTCGACCGGACACTCGTGTATGTCGAGGCCGTACCAACCGGCCGCTCCATCGGGGCGATGAGTAACGTGACCACCGATTTCGGGTGACGGCACGATGATCGAGTCGCCCGGCTCGCAGGTGGCCATGAAGGCGTACAGGTTGGCCAGCGCACCCGAGCCGACCCGCAGCTCAACGAAATCAGCACCGAACACCGCTCGGGCCAGCTCGGCCGCGATCACCTCGATCTCCTCGATGGCCTCGAGCCCCATTTCGTACTTGTCGCCGGGGTGTCCGAGCGACGCCCTGGTCGTCAGTCCTGCGGCCAGCAGTAACTCGGCCCGGGGGTTCATCACGTTCGACGCCGGATTGAGGTTGATGCACTCGCGGTCGTGGATGCGGCTGTTGTGTTCGACCAGTTCGTGGACCCGACGATCGATCGCGTCGACGGCGCCGAGATCAAGGCCGGCGACGATCTCCGCCTCCCGGTTTCGGGCGCCCTCGCTGAGCCAGGGCCGAGCCGGCTGAATCGATCGTGTCGGGTTCGTCATGCTTGTCACACACCAATCGTCCCAGAACCGGGTGGTCGGGTGCGAGACGGGCGCCGCCGGCACCCGTGACCGACGTCTCACGCCGATTCGGGACCTTTGTCCGTATTGCCGGACCGGGAACAAATGGAGACTAAGAGCTGGAAGAACCAAGTTGGAGCTTCCAGCTCGGAGGTAGACATGTCAAGGAAACTCAGGGGTCTCGGCACCGTACTCGCAGTGATCGGAGCTGTCTGCCTGATCGCATCCGGTGTCGCGCTCTACCGAACCCAGCAGGGCATGAACGCCCTCAAGACCTTCAGCGATGCACAGAACGTGACGCTGACCTATGACGACGACGGCAACCTGATCGATCGTGGAACGACCGAGGGTGCCGACGCCATCATGACCCTGTTGAAAGACGACTGGGGATACCCGGTGCTCGACAGCGAACTCGACCCGAATGACCCAGTGGTCAACACGGCGTCGGAGTACATGTTCCAGATGGCCACCATCGCCTATCACGTGCTCAATGGCACCCAGACCGTGGTCCTCGCTGAAGACGTCGAGTACAACGGTGAGACCTTCGCCGCCGGCACCTACGAGTTCGACGTCGACGGCCGCTACTGGACCGACTTCGATCGGGCAAACCCGATCGAGGGCGCGGCTCGGGAGCAGGCCTGGTCGGGCACGGTGCACGGCCTGATCGGTGAACTCGGCGTCGGCGTGGTGACCCACACCTCGATCCAAGTGGGCTACGCCCTCTCGGGTGTGCTGGCCACACTGGGTCTGCTGTCGCTGCTGACGGGGCTCGGAATGTTCTGGGTGGCCCGTGAACCGGAGATCGCCGTGAACGGGTCCAAGGCGAAAGCGGACCGGGCCGAGGAGCGGGATCTCGTCAAGGCCTAACGGTCAAGGCCTAGCGGCCTTCGATATCCCGCCCGGATCGATCGTTCGGACGGTGTGCCAGGGCTCGGCGCACCGTCCGGCGGTCGATTTTTCCGCTTGGGGTGAGGGGGAACGAGTCGACCGGTTCGAAACCGGCGGGGATGGCGTAGCCGGGCAGCGTGGCCGAGAGGGCGGAGCGCCACTCCCCTGCCGGATCGGTTGTGCCCGTTTCGGAACCGGCGGGCACGCCGGTGGGTACGTAGCGCACGATCAGCGTGGCGTCGCCGTCGGAGCCAGGCCGTACGCCGACCACCGCCTGCTCCACCCCCGGCAGGCTCCCTACCGCCGCCTCGACCACCTCGAGCTCGACCCGGTAGCCCCGCACCTTGACCTGGTTGTCGCGCCGACCCAGGTAGTGGAGCAGGCCGGAGTCGTCGCGCCGGCACAGATCACCTGTTCGATACCACCGCTGCCGCAAGCCGCCCGGACCGCTGCGATACAGGAAACCCTTCTCATCGAGGTCGGGGCGACCCCAGTAGCCGGCCATCATCGTGGCCGTGCGGGCGATCAGCTCGCCGGTGGCGGGGCCGTCGAGGACGTTGTCATCGTCATCGATCAACGCCACCTCGGCACCCGGGCTGGCATTGCCGATCGGCATGGTGCCCTCGAATTCGCTGTCGTCGGGCTGGTGATGGTGGGTGATCTGGTTGACCTCGGCCGGGCCGTAGACGTTGCTGAACACGACGCTGTCGGGCACCAGTGCCCGGAGCTGCTGCAGCGGTTCGGGCGGAAACACCTCGCCGGCCGGCATGATCCATCGCAACGACGACCAGTCGCGCTGATCGAACGCACCTCGGGTCATCATCTGGATGAGCAGAGACGGCACCGTGTAGAGCGTGGTGACCTGCTGGGCCGACAAGTACTCGGTGAGGCTGGCCGGCATCCGCAGGTGGGGCTCGGGCACCAGCACGGCGGTGGCGCCGGCCGAGACCCCGGCGAAGACCTCGAAGGTCGACATGTCGAAGTGCAGCGGTGAGAAGTTGGCGAGCCGGTCGTCGTGTCCGAGCCGGTAGACGTCGGCCGACATCAGGGCGTAGGCCAACCCGCTGCCGTGTGTGTGCATGATGCCCTTCGGCCGTCCCGTCGAGCCCGAGGTGTACATCACATAGGCCAGGTCGTCGGCCACCAGGGCCGCCGGCGCGGCCGGATCGGACGCGGCCACCTCCTCCCAGGTGACGAAACGGATCGCGCCCGGGGGCAAGCTCGACGACTCGAACTGCTCGCCGTCGACACCGATCACGGTGGACGGCCCGAGCTTGGGCAGGAGCTTGGTCAGCCCCGACTTGCGGAGCTGGTGGGTCACCAGGATCTCAATCCTGCAGTCGGTGATGATCGACTCGATGAGGTCGATGGGGGCCAGCGGGTCGATCGGCACATAGGCGCCGCCGGCGCGGAGGATGCCGTGCACCGCGACCATCGACTCGATCGACTTGTGCAGGTAGATGCCAACCCGATCACCCCGCCCAACGCCATGCGCGAGGAGGGTGCCGGCCAGTCGAGCGGTACGTGTCTCGAACTCCTCCCAGGTCAGCTGATCGTCGCCGCAGACGACGGCAGTGGCCGACGGGCGATCGGCTGCCGCCTCGGTCACGAGTGAGGAGAGAAGGTAACGATGCATCTGAGAGGGCCCCCGGCGCCGATTGAGATTCGTACACTACGCTAGTGATTCGCCCGAAAACCCCGCACGGATGAGTGAGCCTTCGATGAGTGACGCACGGACGACACAATCCGAAGCCTCGGCGTCGATGGCGCTGGCGGCCCTGTGTGACCTGCACCATCCGGTGAAGGTCGAGATGGCCGAGTGGGCCACGGCAAAGTTGGTCGACCCGGATCTCGACGAGCGCGACACCGCCTGTCGTTTTTGGCCCGAGGGTTGGGAGCTGGCCGCCGGCCAGGGCGTCCAGGGCACGATGATCGCCCGCGCCCACGGCGGTTCGGGCAACGATGTGGTCACCGCACTCCTCCAGTTCGAGGGCCTCGGCTACGGCTGCGCCGATGCCGGGCTCGTGTTCGCCCTCAGCACCCAGGTGTGGACCATGCAGCCGCTCATAGCTCAGTTCGGCACCGAGTCCCAGCAGCAGCGGTACCTACCGAGGCTGGCCGACGGTTCGATCAAGGGTGCCTTCTGCATCACCGAGACCGATTCGGGCTCCGACACCTTCGCCATGACCACGACGTTCACCCGAACCGACGACGACGGCTTCGTCTTGAACGGCCACAAGGCCTACGTCACGATGGCGCCGGAGGCCGACGTGTTCCTGGTGTTCGCCACGTCGGACCCCAAGCTCGGCCAGTGGGGGGTGACGACCTTCGTGGTCGACGCCGCGCTCGACGGCATCGCGATCGGCCCCAATCGCCCGAAGATGGGCCTCCGCACCACCCCCTTCGCCGACGTCACCTTCGACAACGTCGAACTCGGCCCCGACAGCGTGCTCGGTTCGGTCGGTTCCGGCGCGGCGGTGTTCTCGACGGCCATGGAGGCCGAGCGGGCGTTCGTCCTGGCCGCCCAGATCGGGGCCATGGAGCGCCAGCTCGACGAGGCCGTGGCCTACTCCCGGACCCGCCGGCAGTTCGGCCAACCGATCGCCGACTTTCAGGCGGTCAGCCATCGTCTGGCCGACATGAAGCTGCGCCACGACAACTCACGGCTCCAGCTCTACCGGGCGGCCGCGCTGTTCGCCCTGGGTCGCCCGTCGATGGAGGCCGCCGCGCTGGCCAAGATCCAGGCATCGGAGGCGGCGGTCGCCTCGTCGGTCGATGCGATCCTGACCCATGGAGCTCGGGGATACGTGAGCGAGTTCGGCGTCGAGCGTGATCTGCGCAACGTGGCCGGGGGCATCGTCTACGGCGGCACATCAGATGTCCAGCGCAACATCGTGGCCCGCATGCTCGGCCAACGCCGCCCCGGTCGCGACACGTGACCGGGGCCGCTACAGGCCGACCCAGCGCAACAACCAGAAGACCACCATGCCGACGACGAGCAGCACGGGCAGGTTTCGCACCTTCCACATGAGGACGCCCCCGATGACCGCGGCGAGGAGCCGGGCATCGGGGGCGGTGAACTCCGACACCGACACCGAGTCGAAGATCCGGGGGGCGACAATGGCGGCGAACGCCGCCGGGGCGACGTAGCGCAGGGCCCGCTGGACCGGTGCCGGCAGGGACCGGTCACCGAGTATGAGCAGGAACGACGCACGCTGGGCGTAGGTTACGAGCCCGCCGAGCAGGAACGCCAGCCACACTGTTGTTGGTGAGCTCATGACTCCTCCTCGAACCCACCGACGGTGCTCTCGGCATCGGCCGTCGACTCCTCGAGGAATCCGTCGAGCACCCCGGCCACGACGACGCCGAGTACGGCGCCCAGGAGCAGACCGGACCCCGACGGCCAGCCCCGCCCGACCACCGCCACGGTGCCCCCGATAATGGCCGCCACCACACCGGGGAGATTGAAAGTCGACAACACCAGCAGACCGAGGAACATCAGCGGGATGGCGAACTCGATCTCCCACGCCGCCGGGATGAACTGGCCGAGCAGGATGCCCGCGCCGACGCCGACGTACCAAACGCTCGCCATCGGTGCCGCCGACGCCAGATAGAACCGCATCCGGTAGGCGAGCGATCGTTCGCTCGAGCCGTCGGCTGCGTACTCGTTGTTGAGCGCGAACACCTGGTCGATCAGAAAGTAGGAGCCGATCCATTTGAACCAGGTCGGCGCCTCCTGAAAGCGGCCGCCGATCGCCGCGCTGTACATGAGGTGACGGGCGTTGATCATGAAGATGGCAGCCACGACCGCCGCCACCCCGGCCCCCTGATCGAGGAGCTCGACGGCGGCGAACTGGGCGGCTCCGGCGAAGACGAGCCACGACGACGCCCACCCGGCCCAGTTGCCGACGACGTCGGAGTCGCGGATGGCCACCCCGAGGAGCACCCCGATCGGCAGTGCAGGTATCGCCAGCGGAGCAGCGGCGCCCAGGCCCCGCTTGACGGCACCGAGCGATGACTGATCGGGCGTGGCATTCATCCGGGCGATCGCAGCGTCACGGTCCGACGACGAGCGTCGATTTCCCGCCGGCGTCAGTCGAGGTTCGCCGTTGCCGATCGTCGAGACCGTCGACCACCGTTAGAACATGGCGTCGCAGCCGGTCCATCGTTCCCTGCAGGTGCTGACGTTCCGCATCGGTGGTCATCGCGCCAGGATACGAACTCGACAGGCCCGCTGGTCGCTGGTACTGCTAGTATCCGCGGCACTGATTGCTCAACCGAGCAACCCGTTCCAATGGGGAGAATCAAAGATGGAACGTCCAACGTCCAATTCCTTCGCAATGAAGTTCCGAATGCTGGCCGCGCTGTTCCTCGGCCTCGTTCTGATGGCCGCGGCGTGCGGCTCCGACGCCGACACCGAAGCCGCCGGCGGTGGCGAAGTCGACGGTGACAAGCCGACGATCAACTTCGTCGTCAACCCGTGGACCGCATCGGCTCTCAACGTCGAGGTCGCCCGGGCCATCATCGAATCGGAGCTCGGCTATCCGACCGAGGTCGTGAACATCGACGAAAACGAGGCCATGTTCACCGGCCTGGCCGACGGAACCGCAGATGCTGTGCTCGAGATCTGGCCCTCCGGTATCACCGAGAGCGAGCAGGCCTTCTTCGACGACGGCACGGTCGAGAACCTCGGCGGACTTGGGGCGATCGGGCGGATCGGCTGGTTCGTCCCGTCCTATGTGATCGACGAGAACCCGGCGCTGGCCACCTGGGAGGGCTACAACGATCCGGCGGTGGCCGCCGAGTTCGCCACCCCCGAGACCGGCGACAACGGCCGCTTCCTTGGCACCGACCCGTCATACTCGACCTTCGACGAGCAGATCATCGCCAACCTGGATCTGCCGTTCGAGGTGTTCTACTCGGGCTCCGAGGCGGCCACCGTGGCCGAGCTCGACGCCCGGGTGGCGGCATCCGAACCGGTGCTCATGTACTGGTGGACGCCCACTGCAGCGGTGTCGAAGTACGACCTGGTCAAGGTCGACCTGCCGGCCTACAACGACACGTGCGGAGAGAGCATGGCCGCCGGCGACGGCGGGGTCGACTGCGACTACCCGGAGGATGTCATCATCAAGGCCGTCTCCGGTCAGCTCGCCGGGAAGGCCCCGGACGTGTACTCGTTCCTCCAGAACTTCACCATCACCAACGAGGATCAGCTGTCGATGCTGCCCGCGGTCGAGATCGACGGTGAAGACCCCGAGGACGTTGCGGCCAAGTGGGTCGCCGACAACGGCGATACCTGGTCAGCGTGGCTGGGCTAGCAGTAACCGACGCCTCCGCCGACGGGGCCGGGACGGCTCCGTCGGCGGCGTCCATCGAGGCCGCCAAGCTGTCGGCCGAGGGCATCTGGAAGGTGTTCGGGAGCCGGTCGGCCAGCGCCAAGGCGATCGCGCTGGCCGATGCGGGCGCGACCCGAGCCGACATCCTGGATCAGACCGGGGCCACCATCGGCGTTCGTAATGCCTCGTTCGCCGTGGCCCCCGGCGAGACGTTCGTCATCATGGGTCTGTCCGGGTCGGGCAAGTCGACTCTGCTGCGATGCGTGGCCTGCCTGACCGACGTGACCCGGGGTTCGGTCGTGCTCGACGGTGACGAGCTCACCGGCATGAGCGCCGACCGGCTGCGGGAGGTTCGACGCAAGAAAATTTCGATGGTGTTCCAGCACTTCGGGCTCTTCCCCCACCGGCGGGTCATCGACAACGCCGCCTACGGGCTGGAGGTCCAGGGCTGGGATCGCGACAAGCGTCACGCCAGGGCCAACGAGGTGCTGGAGGTGGTCGGCCTGGCGGGCTGGGGTGACCACTACCCGCAGCAGTTGTCGGGCGGCATGCAGCAGCGCGTCGGCCTGGCCCGGGCGCTGGCGGTCGATCCCGAGGTGCTGTTCTTCGACGAACCGTTCTCGGCCCTCGACCCGCTGATCCGCCGCGACATGCAGGAGGAGCTGTTGCGCCTTCAGGGTGAGATGAACCGCACCATCGTGTTCGTGACCCACGACTTCGACGAGGCCATCAAACTCGGCGACCGAATCGCCATCATGAAGGACGGCGAGTTCGATCAGGTCGGCACCGCGGCCGAACTCCTGGCCGCACCGGCCACCGACTACGTGAAGGAGTTCACGAAGAACGTGTCGCGGGCCAAGGTGGTGACCGTCGACCGGGTCCTCGCACCGGCAGGTGCGGGGTCGACGGGACCGGAGTCGACCGCTGCAGCCGGCGGGCCGACAGTCTCGGCCGACACGCTCCTGGAGGATGTGCTCGGGCTACTGGTCTCCAGCGATCTGGCTATCGGCGTGGTCGACACCGCGGGCTCTCGGATCGGCACCGTCGACCGCGATCAGGTCAAGGCCCTCCTCGATGCTTGAGGTCGGGGCGGCGGAGTCGGGGCCCGGTCTCGACTGGCGGCGCGTCCTCGACTGGCCGCGGTCGATACCGACCGCCGTGTGGTGGGCGATCATGGCCGGCGGCGTGGTGGTGCTTCAACTGCTGTTCTCCTCCCACGTGATCTTCCCGCCCCGCTGGCAGGAGGCCTTCAGCGACCCCTTCGACCGGTTCGCCACGTGGGCGCTGCAGAACCGTCGCTCCGACAACCCGCACGCGCTGTTCACGCTCTTCTTCAACCCGATCTCCGACGCCGTGCGCTGGGGCCTCGACTCCGTCGAGGGGGTGTTGTTGTGGTTCCCCTGGTTCGTGTTGCCGATCATGGCGTTCCTGTTCATCGCCCGATCACGGCGCTGGCTCGATGCGTGCGTGGCCGCCGCCGCCCTCATCTATCCCGGTCTGGTCGGCCTGTGGGAGGTCACGGTCGAGACGCTGGCCCTCATGCTGATGGCAGTCGTCATCTCCGTGGCGATCGGGATCCCGCTCGGGGTGGCCGCCGCCTTCCGACCACGGTTCGAGTCGGCCATCAAGCCGGTGCTCGACGCCATGCAGACCATCCCGGCCCCCGTCTACTTCGTGCCGATGGTGATGTTCTTCGGGATCGGTGCGGTGCCGGCCACGCTGGCCACGGTGATCTATGCCCTCCCACCGCTGGTACGGCTGACCACGGTCGGGATCCGCCAGGTTCCGACCGCGTCGGTCGACGCCTCCGAGATGTTCGGCGCGTCGAGTCGGCAGACCCTGCTCAAGGTCCAACTGCCGATGGCGATGCCAACCATCCTCACCGGAGTGACCCAGACGATCATGATGGCGCTCGGCATCGTGGTCCTCGCCACCCTCCTGGCCGCCGGGGGCCTCGGCCAGGAGATCATGGACACCCTCCTGCAGCGCCGGATGGGCCGGGGGATTGCAGCCGGTCTGGCCATCGTGGCCATCG
>JAOUGG010000621.1 GCA_029857855.1 Acidimicrobiia bacterium
GAGATGGCTCGGCGACGACACCGTCTGGTCGCCCCGACCCGCCTCCGACCCCACCGTCACCCAAGCCGACACCACCGCCCAACCCGGCGCATATCCGGCCGACGACGACCGCTTCCCCCTCATCTGGTCACGCTGCTAGACAGGCCGGTCACTGCATCTCGACGAACAGCTGGCCCCACCATCCCTAAGGTCGGGAGGATTGCGCGATTATGCGCACTCAGCACGCAAGATCGCGCAGAACTCCGACCAGCCAACGGTAACCAGCCAGTTCCGATCAAGGTACCCAGGGGTGAACCTCCGTGAGTTCTCAGGATAAGACCGACTACCAGCGGTGGTGGCATGCGGAACTCGACGGCGTGGATTGCGAAGGATTGAGCGCCGGCGAAGTGTCGCGGGTCGCCACCGATCAGGGTGTTACGTTGCCGGACGCCTACTCCGGCTTTCTGAACGTGGCGGGTCGACGGTGCGGTGATCTCTGGGTCTTTCCGGGCCGGAGCCTGACCCGGTTGTCTACCGCTACACCGAAGGTGAAAGCCAACCCGAGAAGCTGTTCGAGCGATTCTCCAGTCTCATTCTCGCTTCCATCCTGACGTAGCGACCCGGGACGGTGGTCGCTAAGGGCCCCGGCGGCGGCCGGGCACCCACGCTTCGGGCGGACGAAGGTTTGCGCGATAGGGGGTAGTGGGTGCGCACAATCGCGCAAACCTTCCGAGCAGACTGGTGTCTACGGGACGATCGTCTTGCCGAGGATCTTGACCTCGGCGACTTCCATCGGAAACACGGTTTCCCTGGTGACCGACGGGAGGGAGCCTGAGAACCCGGGATCGGTCGTCGACCAGTAGGTGATGTCCCACGACATCGCCATCGTCGCCACGAACGAGCGGCCGTTACGTGCCGTCGACGACGCATTCACATAGGTATAGGAGCAGATCCCGGGGATCTCGGGCACGTACGGCGCCAACGGAGCCTGCCCACCACACGACGCCGACTCCACGCCCCGTGGGTCACCGGCGTGCAAGGTCAGTTCGGCGGGCTCGGCTCGAATCGTCACCGAGACCGTCTGCAAGGGATTCGACGCCGTGACCGTGTCCTGGAACACCCGCCACTGCGACGCGTCGGCCCGGAAGTCGATCGGCACCTGGGCGTACGCCCAGTCGTAGTCGGGATCGGGCCAAACCATCAACGGCGACGGCTCCGGCAACGTCCGTTCGATCTGCTGACGAGCCATCACCAACACATCGGCCGGCGTGTAGATCGGCAACCACACATCACCCCGAACGGATCCGTCGCACGTCTCGGCGAACAAGCGGTGGACGACCCCACCCATCTCGGTCTCATGCCAACTGCCATCACTCGTGGCCGCATAGGTACAGCGAGGACCGCTGCCCCCACCGCCCCCCGATCCCGACGAACCACCCGTGCCAGCGGTTCCGGAGTAGCCGTCTTCTCGACCAATCGCTGCTCTTCCGTCGGTCACCGTGGTGTTGACAGTCGCTGTTTCGTCCGTGGACTGGGCCTCGGCTGCAGCGGCCGTCGACACGACTATTGAGATAGCGAGAACCGAAGCCTTCGTCAGCCGTCGGAAGTTAACCCACCACACAGCAATCCCTCCTCCAGTTGTTCGTCGATCTCATCAAACGGAACCTGAGCAGCGCCGCCGATACCGTCGGAGTAGTTGGTGATCCGCCACATATCGTCGTCGCCCAACACCATCTCAGCGTCACCCCACTCGACCAGGATCGTGTTGTTCATGCCCACCCGATTTCGGGATCCATCGGGACTGATCAGAAGCTCGGTGTCCCCAGCCAAAGTACAAATCGAAACGACTGCTTCGTTGAGATCATCGCTCACCTCGAGATCAAGAATCTCGGTGCGGGCGTAGTCCGGGTTCTCAGGTGCCTCATAGACCAGGCCGTCGGTTCTGCTCTGACTCACGGACTCGACAAGCCGTTCATAGGTCTCACCGGTGTATACCTCGGCGAATGCGACGTCTGGTTCGCAGTCCGGAAGATTCCGAAGACAGGAAATGAAAACCTCATACGACCGCAAGTAGGCGGCTTCGACCGCAGCTTCTGCCGCCGCGATCGGGTCGAGGGTCGTTGATGTTGTCGTGGTTGTGGAGGATGTGGAGGTCGTTGACTCCGCCTCGGCGTCAATCGAGGTCGACGTCGTCGACTCAGGTCCGGCCTCCTCGTTTGCGCACCCGACCAAGGCGCCAAGAACGATCAGCACACCGCCTGCGAACGCCAGGCGACCTAGACCACCCAACCGGCGCAGCGTCAAACCAGCCCCCGATACCCACATGCGCGTTGTCGCCATGGGCGCAAAACCGCCTCTCTGCTCACTTGACCAATTCTCGTGATCAGCCCCGACCAATCAACGACATCGGTGACTATAGTCCAACGCCCGCAAGCCTGGCCAGAGACCTCGCCTTCCGGGCATAACCGTAGAGAACGTGACGCCAACCGACGCTGAACTTTGAGCGCCAGACGACCCAAAGAGGGGTCGTGGGCGGCTCAAAGTTCCGGTGGGCGGGGTCGTGGGCGGCTCAAAGTTCCGGCGCGACCGACCCGAACCGCATCGCCCGTCAACCGACGACGGCGGCGAAGTGTGGGGCGATGAGGTTTGGGCGGAGAGCGAAGGCCGCCGCCCGGGCGTTTGTCACCTGGCAACTCGTCAGGTGGACCAGGTCGGGATCCGGGGTGCGGCCATCCGCGCCCTGGGCCATGAGGTTGCCGGTGTCGAGCGGATTCTTGTCGACGTCAGGGCAGTCCTCCGCCGCGTCCTTGGTGTGATGCAGGTCCAGGTAGTGGCCGATCTCGTGGGCCAAGGCCGTGCCCCGCCACTGATCGGTGGAGGCATCGGTGAGGAAGATGCCGTGGTAGTCCCTCACCGTGTAGGAACAGGCGCCTGCCGCGAACGAGTCGGTGGACGTGTAGAACAGGTTGATCCAGGTCTGCCCCTCGATCCAGAACTCGGCTTTGAGGTCCTGGAAATGGTCGCTGTCGACGAGGGTGAAGTACTCGTCGCTCACCCAGTCGATGACCCAGTCGGTGACCACGGTGATCCCCGCGATCCTCG
>JAOUGG010000620.1 GCA_029857855.1 Acidimicrobiia bacterium
TCGGTGGCCGACATCATCGACTCGGTCTGGGAGGCCAAACCCCAAACGGTGCTGCTCGAAGGGGCCAACCCCCGCCACGCCCACGAGTGGGCGCTGTTCGCCAAGCAGCCGGTTCCGGATCACAAGATCCTGTGCCCCGGTGTGATCGAACCCCAGTCCAACTACATCGAACATCCCGAAGTGGTGGCCCAGCGGATCGAGCGGTGGGCCACCGTGGTCGACCCCGAACGGTTGATGGCCGGGGTCGACTGCGGCTTCTCGGTCCACGTCGGCATGCAGGGCATCGATCCCGACGTCGCGTGGGTCAAGCTATCCTCGCTGGCCGAAGGATGCCGTCTGGCGTCGGAGCGGATCTTCGGCTGACATGGGCAACGTGCAACCAACCACCGACGTCATCCGCCCGTTCACGATCGATGTCGACGACTCGGTGCTCGTCGATCTTCGCAACCGGCTCGTCGACACCCGCTGGCCCGACGCCGAGGTGGTCGACGACTGGTCCCAAGGCACCCCGCTGCGCTATATGCAGGACGTGTGCGCCTACTGGGCCGATCCTGACCGGTATCGGTGGCGGGAGCGGGAGGCGGCGCTCAATCGATTCGACCAGTTCGTCACCCCGATCGACGGACTCGACATCCACCTCATCCATCAACGCTCACCCCACGAGAACGCCCTGCCGTTGGTCATGACGCACGGCTGGCCGGGCTCGATCGTCGAGTTCCACAAGGTGATCGGGCCGCTCACCGACCCGACCCGGTTCGGGGGCGATGCAGCCGACGCCTTCCACGTGGTCGCACCGTCGTTGCCCGGCTTCGCGTTCTCGGGCAAGCCGACAGAGACCGGCTGGGGCGTGGAGAAAATCGGGGAGCTCTGGGCGGAACTCCTGGTCCGGCTTGGCTACAACCGCTACGTCGCCCAGGGCGGCGACTGGGGTTCGGCCGTCACCTCGGCTCTCGCCGCCCACGACCCCGACCACTGCGCCGCCATCCATCTGACCCTCGCAATGTCGGCCCGCCCGACCGGGGAACCGGCGACACCGGAGGAACACCACGCCCTGGCCCGGCTCAAGCACTACCGCGACTGGGATTCCGGCTACTCGACCCAGCAGAAGACCCGACCCCAGACCGTCGGCTACGGGCTGCACGATTCGCCGTCGGGCCAGGCGGCGTGGATCCTCGAGAAGTTCTGGGCCTGGACCGACTGTGACGGCCACCCTGAGAACGTTCTCGGCCGCGACGAGCTGCTCGACAACATCATGCTGTACTGGGTCACCGGCTCGGCGACGTCGTCGGCCCGCATCTACTGGGAGAGCTTCGGTCGGGCCAAACGACCGACGGTGACGGTGCCCACCGGGTTCGCCGTCTATCCACGCGAGATCGTGCCTCCGGTGCGGCCGTGGGTCGAGACCCTCTACCCCAACCTCGTGCACTGGTCCGAACACGATCGGGGCGGCCATTTCGCCGCCTTCGAGGTGCCGGACACGTTCGTGGCCGATATCCGGGAGTGTTTCCGGCCCTTCCGCTGATGTCGACGACCGCGGCTCCTCCCGGGCCCCGGTCAACTACGATGCGCGGTGATGAGCTCAGACGCCACGCCTTCACCTTCGCCCGCTTCCGGGTGGTATCCCGACCCACTCGACGCCGGGGTCGAGCGGTTGTGGGACGGCGAGCGGTGGAGCGAGCAGACACGAGCGGCCGGTTCCGGTTCGATGCCGCCTCCGCTGCCCCCTCGTCGTCCGGCGGCTCCTGGTCCGCCGGCGATCGAACCGAAGCGGAATCGGTCCGGAACCGGATGGTCGACCGGATCGGTTGTCGGCCTCGGCTGTGGGCTTCTGGCGCTGCTGTCGGTTGGGGGTTGCGTGGTGCTCGTCGGGCTCGTCCCTCTGATGGCCGTCCGGAGCCAAGAGGTCTTCGTCGACGAGGGATTCGAAGTCGCAGTCGAGGTCCCGATGACGACGGTGGTCCCCGGCCCGGAGCCCATGGATGAGTTCCCGCCGGTCACGGCCGGTCCCGGCGTCGCAACCTTGGGATCGTCGACGGAGATGGTTGCCGTTCTCGACAACGGTGAAGCGGCCGTGTTCGGCATCACCGTCGAGGAGCCCGTCGACGTCACCGAACCGGTCCTGGCCGCCGGTGGGCCCGATCTCGAGCAGAGTGAAGGTGGCGTTCTCGTCGGGGTCGCCGCCACGGTGTTGCTCCAAGAATCGGCGGTCGAGCCACTGGCGGTCCCGGGTTTGTTCCAGTGGACGATGGTCGGCGGCGCCACCGGCAGCACGTACTCGCCGGTCGAGGCCGGCTCGGCCGGCTCGGCGGGCTGCGAGCTCATCGACGTCGATCTGACCAGCGTCGAGGAGTTCGCCGTCGGCGATGAGCGGCGGGGCATCGTCTGCTTCGTGATGCAGCTGGAGGACTTCGAGCACCCCGAAACTCGGGTCGTGGTCGAGGTACTCGGCGGTGCACCGATCACCTGGATCAGGTAGACCACCCGAAAACGCGAAAACGCAGAGTGAACCATGCGCCCCCGGCCGGGGATTCGGGGCCGGGAACGTACGGTCCTGGGGTTCAGATCGAGGCTGCCTCCGAGCGCTCCTCGGCCAGCAGGGCACGGACCCGGTCCCGTGCCACGTCGTCGGTCGGTTGCTGCCGGGCGATCGCCTCGGTCAGGATGTCGAGGGTGGTGGAGAAGATGGCGTCGAGCATCGTATCGCGCTCGGCCTCGGTGATGTGGCCGACCTCCCAGCTCCCCGCGATGGCACCCCCGGCGCTGACCACGTAGTCCGGGGCCCACAGGATGCCGCGTTCGGTCAGTGTCGCGCCGTCGGACGTATGGGCGAGCTGGTTGTTGGCGCCACCGCAGATGGCAGTGGCCCGGATCGTCGGGATGGTGTCGGCGTTGAGGATCCCGCCCACGGCGTTCGGGGACAGGATGTCGACGTCCGCGCTCAGGATCTCGTCGGCGGCTGCGACCGTTGCCCGGTGGCGATCGGCCACCGCTTCGGCAGCGGAAGGGTCGACGTCGGCCACCACCACCTCGGCCCCGGCCTCGACCAGGTGCCCGACGAGGTGGGACCCGACACCACCCGCG
>JAOUGG010000623.1 GCA_029857855.1 Acidimicrobiia bacterium
CCCGGTGTCCACACCGCCGGGCGGCGCTGACGGCCGTTACGGGCCCGCCACTTCTTCTTCTCCGCCGCGACCAAACGCCGGAAGTTCCTCCCCGACCCCGCATAGTCGACCGCTCGGGTTTCGACCAGCAACCGCTTCGCCGTGACCTTCGCCTTGGTGGCCTCGACCCGCTGAGCAACCAAGTCCCTGGCCACGTCGGTGTTCTTCGGCACCGGCGCCCGGGCGGCACGCTCGTCGTCGAGCTCACCAGCCTCCCAGGCGGCCACCTTGCGCTTCACCGTCTTGGGGTCAACACCACAAATCTCGGCGGCACCCCGATAGGTCCCGACATCTTTATCCGCAGCAACAACATCCATCGTCTTCCTCGCTGACAACATTGATGGCAGCCCTCCGGGCGGTTCAAGCGGACCTGACTTCGCATCAGTCACGCTCGCCGCCCGGAGCGGCTACCTGGTGGATCTACCCCTTACCACCGCGAGGACTTTTCCTGGCCACCAACGAGGACTTTGACATGGCCACGGACACCAGGGTCCCTCCACCGCCGCTCCCAGTCGTTCGAACATCACGATGCGACGGCCTCATCAACGAGTACCGAAATGCCGCCTGACCAGGCACGGCCGGAAATTGGGCACCAACAGGTGGGCGGATGGCCGGCGAATTGATCAGCGTCGACGTCAAGAGGGGCGTTAGATCTGAACGCCTTTGGTCAGCGCGCCGTCGACGACAAGATTGGTTCCGGTGATGAACGACGCCCGCTCACTCGACAAGAACACGACCGCGTTGGCCATTTCCTGAGGAGTGCCCATCCGGCCGGTGGGGTTGAGGCCCAACGCCATATTGAACAGATCAGGGTTGCCACTTTCGATTTGCTCCCAAACGCCACCGGGAAAGTAAGTGTTGCCGGGGGAAACCGAGTTGGCCCGAATGCCTTCGCCGGCCAGATGGTAGGCGAGGCCTTGGGTGTAGTGAACCAAGGCGGCCTTAAACGCCCCGTAAGGGCCTGAAGCGAAATCGATCTCCCGGCCGGAAACACTGGATATGGTGACAATCGATGGCGCCTCGGAGTTGCGCAGGTGTTTCATCGCCGCGTCGACCAGACGGACGGTTCCCATCATGTCGACGTTGAAACTCTGGTTCCAGTTCTCTTCCTCGGGGCCGATGGCCAGGGCCGAAACATTGGCCACCACTTTGTCGATCCCACCCAATTCGGTGGCAACGTCGGACACCCAGGCGGTCAACGCCGGGCCGTCGGCCACGTCGAGAGCGCGGCCGGTGGCCCGCACTCCTTTGGACGACAGCGCCTCGACCGCGGCGCCCACCTCGTCCGCGTTGCGGGCACAAATGGCCACGTCGGCACCTTCATCGGCGAACGTTTCGGCGATTGATCGACCGATTCCTCTTGTTGCGCCGGTGATGAGAGCTCGTCGGCCTTGAAGTCCGAGGTCCATATCAGTTCTCCTTGTCCCTAGAGATAGCTTTTCGAAATGGCGGCGCCGACCGTGTAGTTAGGATCGACGAAGTTGCCGAGCCGAACCCTTCCGCACTGACTCAACATCATGTAGGCGTCCCAACGGTCGTAGCCGAATTCGGCCTCCATCCACAGAATGAGGCTCCGGTAGGCAATGCGGGTGGCGTCCTCCAACGGTCGTGCGCTGCCGATGCACATCAGCACCTCCTCGTTCTCCAGCCGGGGCCAGTCCAAGGTCCAGCCCTTTATAAGGTCAACCTTGATCGTGGTGGTCGACTGGTACTCGACCGCCGTTCCGCACAATTCACCGTCACCTTGGCATGCATGGGCGTCGCCGATGAACAGCCGAGCCCCCGGTGATCGTACGGGAAGATAGGTGATCGACCCGGGGCCCATGTCGGGCAGATCCATGTTGCCGCCGTGAGCGTCAGGGGTGAGCGAGTTGACGGAGTCGATCTGGGGCGACGTTGAAAGGGTCCCGATGTGGGGCCGGTACGGGAGGGTCACACGCTCGCTCCAGTAGACCGACTCGCTGTCGACCCTCACCACCCGAACCGTTTCCGGCAGTGGATCGTTGAGGGTGGCCGTGAGCGATGTGCCGGTCAGCGCTCCGAACTCTGGAATCATGACGCAGGCGCCGTGCGGGTCATCACCGCGGGGATCCATCGACTCGATGTGGACGGCGATGGCATCGCCGATCTCGGCGCCGTCGACCATTATCGGCCCGTTCTGCGGATTGACAAAGGGCAACGTAAGTTTGGCCGACGGCAGGTCGGCCTCAGTTTGAATGGCGCCGTCGAAGGCGTCTCGGGTATCGACGATCACCCGGTCGCCGGGGGCGATGGTGAGCACCGGGTCGGAATAGGGGCCGATGGTGTAGTGAAACTCGCCCTGCGTATCCTCGGTGAGGTGGTGGGTTGCGCCTGTGCTGGCCCCGGCAACTCCGCGCTTGACCATGATCGAATCGTTCAGCCAGTCCATGATCCGAACCTAGTCCACGCACGTTCATCGGCAAAATGGAAGACAGGATCGACGCCAACTCGCCGGTCTTCTCCTCGGTTGATCCCGGAGCGACCGAACTTCCGCTGGAACTCGGCGACGGACTGTCGAGATCACGGGAGGTTGTCGGAGTCGGTGGCTTTGGCCATGGCCAGATCCCACATCTCGTCCAGGTCCATTCGCCGGTTTCGATATCCCCGGATGGCTCGCTGTAGGCCGGGAGTGACGGAGTCCAACGCCTCGGATACCGGCTGACCGTGGTCCGATGCCAACCAGTCGAATCGGCGATCCGGGTGTTCGACCGCTTCTACCCTCCAAGCAGGCCTTGACCGATCGTTGTCCCTCCTCAGAGCTGAGCCCGAACGGAGATTTGAACTCCGGACCTACGCATTACGAATGCGGCGCTCTACCAACTGAGCTATTCGGGCAGGGCCACCATGGTAGCGTCTCGGATTTCCGGCGAGACGCGATTTCGGGCCTCCGATCGTGCTCAGCCGAGCAGCAGCTGGGCGAGCAGTCCGCCGACCAGCGCCAGGGTGAACACGTAGCCGATGAACACCGAAACGGCGGCCCCGGGGAAGAGCTTGGCCAGCACGACGAACTCGGGGAT
>JAOUGG010000034.1 GCA_029857855.1 Acidimicrobiia bacterium
GAGGTCATCTGCCGGGCCGAGGTGGTGATCGCCGAGGTCAATCCGGCGATGCCGTGGATCGGCGGCCCGGCCGCATTCGATCGCGAGGCGTTCGACGTTCTCGTGGAGGTCGAACACCCACTGCTCACGCTGCCCTCGCCCGCGTCCTCGCCGCCGGACGGCGTTGCCGCTCGGATCGGCGCCCACGTTGCGGCGGAGATCGCCAACGGGTCGACCATCGAATACGGCATCGGGGCGATTCCCGATGCCGCGGTGGAGGCGCTGGCCGGCCACGAGGCCCTCGGTCTGCACAGCGGGCTCATCGGCGACGCGGCGATGGCCCTGATCGAGGCCGGGGTGATGGACGGCTCGGCCAAGACCATCGATGCGGGCCTCCACGTGGCCAGCGCTGTGCTGGGAACCGGTCGAGTCGTCGACTGGGTCCGTGGCAGGGACGACGTCGTCATCGTCGCCTCCAACTACAGCCACGGAGTTCCGACACTTGGCCGCCAGCGCAGATTCGTCGCCATCAACTCGGCGATCGAGGTTGCACTCGACGGGTCCGTGAATGCGGAACAGGTGGGCGGTCGGATCGTCTCCGGTCCGGGCGGGCAGCCCGACTTTGCCGCCGGAGCTGCGTTGAGTGTCGAGGGCCGCTCGATCGTCGCCTTGCCGAGCACGGCGCAACCGAGTCGCAGCGACCCCGACGGGCCACCGACGTCGCGAATCGTTGGGCGGTTGTCGGATGAGGTGCCGGTGACCGTTCCCCGCTACCTCGCCGACCGTGTCGTGACCGAACACGGCGTCGCTCGACTTCGGGGGATCGACCGCGGCGAACGAGCCGAACGGTTGCTGGCCATCGCCGATCCGGAGCACGGGCCGAAGCGCTGAGCCGTCTTGAATCACCACCATGGACGAGCAGCGAAGCACGGTGACATGGAACTGTAATGATTGTGTCCGGACCGGTGTCGAGAGCCGAGATCATGCCGTTTCGAGCTCGGGCTAGACCGAAACGAACGGTCAATGACCGCGAAAGATGCGGTTCGCTCTGGATTCCCCGACGTGACAGAGGTAACATTTGCCCAGTCCACTCCAAGCGGCTCGACCAGCGAAGTCGGGTCGTCGAGTGGGCCAATGTTCTTGCTTGAGGGGGATGTGGGCTTCCGGCCCACTCGGATGAATTGGCTCAGATCCTACTCTGAGCCAATTCACCGTTTTTCGTGAGTGTGATCCGCTCCTGGGGTCCGGCCTTATGGTGGTTGCGTCGGCCGGATGAGCGGCAGCGGTCAGAGGCGCCGCATCACCGTGACGACCCGACCGAAGATCTGGACTTCGTCGGGAGCGAACTCCATCGGTTCGAGCGACGAGTTGGCCGGTAGGAGCACGATGCGATCACCCGATCGGCTGAAGGTCTTGACGGTGGCCTCCTCGCCCGGGATGCCGGCGATGACGATGTCGCCTTTCGTCGCCGTGTTCTGAACCTCGGCGACCACGTAGTCGCCGTCGAGGATGCCGGCCTCGATCATCGAGTCGCCGCGGACCCTCAGCATGAACAGGTCTCCGTCGCCCGTGAAGTCTGCCGGAACCGGCAGAGTTTCCTCGATGTGCTCCTCTGCCAGCACATCGGTGCCGGCGGCGACATCACCGACCAGCGGGACGTGGCGAACGGGTCGACGCTCGACGTCGACCGCCCCACTGGTGGAATCCCAGCGAACGCGGATGGCCCGCGTCTTGGCCGGGTCGCGCTTCAAATAGCCGTGACGTTGCAGCGTGGCCAGCTGTGAATGGACCGATGACGGTGAATTCAAGCCGACCTCTGCACCGATCTCGCGAACCGACGGGGGAAAGCCGTTCTCCCGAACCTGGCTCTCGATGAACTCGAGGATGGCAAGTTGACGTTTGGTTAGTTGGTGCTCGCCCATGGCGAATCTCCCATGTTGCTGTGGAGGCGATCGCCGGCCCGCTGGGCTCGTTCGCTCTCCGTGAATGGTCACGGGACCTCGTCGGTCCGAACAGGTGTTTGCATCGACCACTATGCCACACTCGGCGTACGGGCGTTCGGTTTTCCCGGAAATTTTCTGGTCACGGAATTTCCGGCGGTGGTGGCGGCCTGGCAAAACATCTGTTCGAAAAAGTCGGCGTCCGGTGTTTACGGGCGAACAGTCGTTCGCTACCATGGGCCGCCTGATCGAACGTCTGTTCACGGCCGACCACCCGGTCGGAGTTCACTGTCACACCCCACGAGGAGAATACGGACATGGTCGCATCACGTCATCCAAGCTCCCGTTTTGCCGGCACCCGCTCGCTGGATCGCCCGGTCGGTTCCCGGCCGGCGTCGCGTCGGCTACAACCGGGATCGGTGGGTGGCTGTGGGGATCAGCGGCCACGTCTGAGGTTGGTGGTCGACAACACGGCCTGTGGGTCGAGGGGCATGTCCGGCGTCGGGGCCGGATCGATGCCTCATGATCGACAGCTCGAAACGGCGGCCGGTGAGCCCGGGTCGATTCCGGCCGAACTCGGTGCGTGGTTGAGGTCGTCGGCCCGGTTGGCCGAGGCCCGTTGGCGTCTCGCCCGGCAGCGTTGGATCAACCGCCACGGCTCACTGATGCCCGCAGGTTGGCTCGCCGGCCTCGGACCTGTCGTGGGTCTGGCCGCCGTCGTGGTGTTCGGGGCCCTCTTCGGGCTTCGTTTCGCTCAGGAGTCCTCGTCGGGTTCGTTCGACGGTCAAGCGGGTTCGGTTGCCGCCCTCGCCACCTCCACGTCGGGCGTTGCGGCATCGTCAGACGTCGACGAAACGGCCCGCCCCGGTTCGACCGTCGTGGTTCACCCCGGCGATTCCCTCTGGTCGATCGCGGTCAGCCGGTATCCGGAGCATGATCCGAGGGCGGTGGTCGATGCGTTCGTCGAGGCGAACGGCGCCACCATGATCCGGGCCGGCCAGCAGCTTGTCGTGCCGGCTGCCCTGCTCCAGAACTGATCCTTCGATCCGTTTGGATCTGGTGCCCCTAGCTTCATGTTGGCCGCTAGTTTAGGAGCTATGCGGTGTCCGGTTTGTGTGCAAGCTGATACCCGTGTCGTCGATTCCCGCTCCGCGGACGAGGACACGTGCATTCGGCGACGCCGCGAATGTGGTCAGTGCGGCCATCGGTTCACCACGTTCGAGCGCTTGGAGGAGATCCCGCTGATCGTGGTGAAGAACTCCGGTGAACGCCAGCCGTTCGACCCCCGGAAGATCGTCACCGGTCTGCTCGCCGCATCCAAGGGGCGGCCGCTCACCGAGGTCGATTTCGAGGGCCTGGCCGCCAGGGTCGAGGAGCGGCTCCGCCACCAGGGCTCCGAGACCACGTCGGAGGCCATCGGCCTTGCCGTTCTCGACGAGCTTGGCCGGCTCGACCAGGTCGCCTACCTGCGTTTCGCCAGCGTCTACAAGGATTTCGAGAACATCGACGACTTCGAGCGCGAAGCCCGGCTGATCAAGGTCGAGCCCCGCTCATAGCGGCGGGCGAGCCGGCTTCGGGGTGCCCCGTCCGGCTGTCGGATCTCAGCCTCTCCGGATCCAGCGGCAGAAAAGGTAGTCCTCGCGGAGCCAGACACGGTCGAGTGTCATGTCGGGCGGAGGGCCTCCCGGCATCGGTCCGACCGCGGCGCGGGTCGAGTCGCCGCCGACCAGGAGCGGGGCAATCGTGAGATTCCACTCGTCGATGAGATCGCCGCTCACCAGCTGGCCGTTCAGGCTGGGACCTCCTTCGCACAACAACCTGGCGAAGCCCCGGTCGGCGAGCTGGGCCAGGGCGTCGCTCAGATCGACCTCTTCGTCGCCGGCGGCGATCCGGTCGGCCCGCTCGGTCAGGTCGCCGCCTCGCTCGTCCCATGATCGACGTGAGCTGATGACCAGCGGTCGGGTGTCCGGCCGGTCGTCGTCGAAGATCGCCATTTCCGGGTCGAGATCGAGGCTGCGGGTCACGATGGCCAGCCGAGGCCTGGCCCGTTGTCCACGCGTGCGGCGGAACCCCTGGGCCGCCTCGTAGAGCTGCGGCGGCCTGTATCCCTCGGCCCTTGTCGTTCCCGCCCCGACGAGGATGACGTCGGCCTGGGCTCGAAGGGCCCGAAACATCATTCGATCGCCGTCGCCGCCGAGCTCGCCGGACAGGCCGTCGACCGCCGTCGCCCCGTCGGCGGCCACGATCATGTTGGTGTAGACCCACGGTCGATCGGTGCGGGGTTCACGGGATTCGCCGGCGACGCGGAGCATCATCCCCGTCGCTTCGTCGAGCCGTTCGACGTCGCCCGTTTCGGTGACGGTGTCGTGAGTTGCGGCCGAAGCGTCGCCTCGGTTGTCGTCGGGTGGGGGAAAGAGTTGAATCATGGAGCCGCTCGGTTGGTTGTCGGAGGATGGGTTCGGGGGCCGGATCGAGTTTGGGTCGATCGAGGGGGTAATCCCCACCTCGTCCACCGAATCCCCACAAAATCCACAGGTCGTCCTCTTTCGATCCACAGACGTTGGTCGGTACTGTGGTCGTTGCGCCCGTCGTGGGGCAATGTTGTGACGGAGGTCGGAGAGGGCATCAGTATGGCAGGGTCACCGAACCGGGGCCCCTGGGTTTGCAAAGCTACGTCCGGTCAGCGGCGTTGTGCCGTTCCCGACCGGGCTCGAACCTCGACCTGTCGCCTTCAATGGCCGATCTCCGTCACGCAGCGCCCCATGCCGCCAGGGTGTAGAGACGATCTACCCAGTCGGAGTGAGAGGGGCTGCATTACTGGGCCAAGCCACCGATATTCTTTTGAGGTCAGTGTTGACACGGTCGTAATTACAGTGATGTAATGAGACTACATCTTGTGCGTCGCTCGGAGTCGAGCTGGCGGCAGGCACAAGATCTAGTGGCTGGTTGTTTGTGGCACCGTCCGCCGAAACCAACTCACGGCACGCTCCAGGTAAAGACTGAAGGCTGAAACCCGCTCACGGCGGGTACGGCCGGAAGGCGAGGTACGGAGCGGGCAGCGAGAGGTTGAGGACAGGCCCCGAACGAAGGCGCTGGATCTGACTGCCCTGCCACAGGGTTTGCCCGCCACCGGCTCGAGAACCCCACGACGATCCCGTTCGATTCATGAGATGTCCAGGAAGTGCGTTGTCGCGGGATGGCCGGCTGCGGTCCGAGCGTCGTCAACAAACGCTGGAATCGAGTACCGGCACGAAGGCGACGGACTGTCGGGAAACGACTATCGATTACTACCGCACGAGCAATACGCAATCAGCCAGACCAACGGCGCAGGCAAAGGACGTCCGCAGCGGGCGGAAGGTGGGCTTTCCTGTGCTGACCCAACCACCAGTGATGGTGCCACGGTCGGGTGTGTAAATCCGGGGCGGATGATCCACGGACGAGCACCACCGAGCGGAGACTGTCACAGACACCGAGTACAAACAATCCACCGGCCCGGAGAGATCCTTCCGGGCGACACACAGAACACAGTCAGAAAGAGAAGACTAGGAACATGGCCCTCGCATCCGAGCAAACACGAATCGGCCTTCGTCGCTACTTCACAACAGCAGGAGTCGACCCGTACGACACGGTCACCTGGGAGAAGCGCGATGCCCGAATAGCGAACTGGAAGACAGGTGAAGTCGCCTTCGAACAGCTCGGCGTCGAGGTCCCCGATTTCTGGTCGGTCAACGCCACCAACATCCTGGCCCAGAAGTACTTCCGGGGAACGCTCGGTACCCCGGAGCGGGAGACGTCGCTCCGTCAGGTCGTCGACCGGGTGGTCAACACCATCACCAAGTGGGGAATCGAAGACGGCTACTTCGACGCCGCCGAAGCCCAGATTCTGAATGACGAACTCAAGCATCTGATCATTCATCAGATGGGCGCCTTCAACTCGCCGGTGTGGTTCAACATCGGTGTGCGAGGCGTGCCCCAGCAGGCGTCGGCCTGCTTCATCCTCTCCGTCGACGACACGATGGACGACATCCTCAACTGGTACGTGGAGGAGGGCGTCATCTTCAAGGGCGGCTCGGGGGCCGGCATCAACCTGTCCCGCATCCGTTCCAGCTCCGAGTTGCTGCGCGGCGGTGGTACCGCCTCGGGCCCCGTGTCGTTCATGCGCGGCGCCGATGCCTCGGCTGGCACCATCAAGTCCGGAGGCAAGACCCGCCGGGCGGCCAAGATGGTCATGCTCGACATCGACCACCCCGACATCGAGGAGTTCATCTGGTGCAAGGCCACCGAGGAGCGCAAGGCCCGCGTCCTTCGTGAGGCCGGCTTCGACATGGACCTCGACGGCGCCGACAGCCACTCGATCCAGTACCAGAACGCCAACAACTCGGTTCGGGTGACCGACGAGTTCATGCAGGCCGTCGTCGACGACGCCGATTGGAACCTGGTCGCCCGCACCACCGGTGACATCGTCCGCACCGTCAAGGCCCGCGATCTCATGCGCCAGTTCGCCCAGGCCACCTGGGAGTGCGCCGATCCCGGCATGCAATACGACTCCACCATCAACCGGTGGCACACCTCCGCCGCCACCGGCAAGATCAACGGGTCCAACCCGTGCTCGGAGTACATGCACCTCGACAACTCGGCGTGCAACCTCGCCAGCCTCAACCTCCTGACGTTCCTGGGCGACGACGACACCTTCGACGTCGAGGGGTTCAAGGTGGCGGTCGAGCATTTCTTCACCGCCCAGGAGATCCTGGTCGGCCGGGCCGACTACCCGACTGCGGGCATCGGCGAGACGTCCCGTCGGTTCCGTCAGCTTGGTCTCGGCTACGCCAACATCGGTGCCCTGCTGATGAACCTCGGTCTGCCCTACGACTCCGACGAGGGTCGGGCCATGGCCGCCTCCATCACCTCGCTGATGACCGGCCACGCCTATTACACGTCCGCCCGCACGGCGGCCCGTATGGGGGCCCACGAGGGTTACGAGGAGAACGAGGGGCACATGCTCCGGGTGTTGAACCAGCACCGGGCCGCGGCTGCCGAGATCGAAGAGAGCCTTGCGCCGGCCGAGATCCTTTCGGCCGCCCGCGACGCCTGGGACGCCACGTGTGAGCTCAGCCCCACGGTCGGAGTGCGCAACGCCCAGGCCACCGTGCTGGCTCCGACCGGAACCATCGGCCTGCTGATGGACTGCGACACCACCGGTATCGAACCCGATCTCGGGCTGTGCAAGATGAAGAAGCTGGTGGGTGGCGGCACGATGATGATCGTCAACCAGTCGGTGCCTCGAGCGCTGCGTCGTCTCGGCTACAACATCGACGAGGTCGCCGCCATCATCGCCTACATCGACGAGAACAAGACGATCCTGGGGGCTCCCGGATTGTCACGCGAACACATCGATGTGTTCGCCTGCTCGATGGGTGACAACCCCATTCACTACCTGGGTCACGTCAAGATGATGGCCGCCGTGCAGCCGTTCATCTCCGGCGCCATCTCGAAGACGGTCAACATGCCCGAGGACGTGTCGGTCGAGGATGTCGAGCAGCTCCACATCGACGCCTGGAGGATGGGTGTGAAGGCCATCGCCGTCTACCGCGACAACTGCAAGGTGGCCCAGCCACTGTCGATGGCGAAGAAGGAATCCGACACCGACAACACCGACGGCGAAGCCACGACCACCGATCCCGCTCAGGCGTTCGCCAACGTGGTCGAGACCAAGATCGTCTACAAGCCGGTGCGGGAGAAGCTCCCTCGCGATCGTCGATCCCGAACCTTCGAGTTCCGGGTCGCCGACTGCAAGGCGTTCGCCACCATCGGTGAGTACGACGACGGTCGCCCCGGGGAGGTCTTCCTCCGGGTGTCGAAGCAGGGGTCGACCATGGCCGGCATCATGGACGCCCTGGCCCTGTCGCTCAGCCACGGTCTGCAGTACGGCGTGCCGCTCCGGGCCTACGTCGAGACCTACACCGGGATGCGGTTCGAGCCGGCCGGCATGACCGACGATCCGGACATCCGTCTGGCCACATCGATCATGGACTACCTGTTCCGCAAGCTGGCGGTCCTCTACCTCAGCTACGAGGACCGGGCGTCGCTCGGGATCTTCACCACCGGGGAACGGACCCAGCAGACGCTGCCGGGGGTCGACGAGGCCGTGAACTCGTCGACCGGCGACCTGCCCGCCGACCCCCCGTCGGTCGAGTCGGCCGATGACCTGGTGGCGTCGCTGGCGGCGAGCCAGGCCGAGCCGAAAGCCGATCCCCACGCCCCGATCTGTATGCAGTGCGGGATCACCATGCAGCGCGCCGGAAGCTGCCATGCCTGCCCTGGATGTGGCAACACGAGCGGCTGCAGCTGATCCTCTCCTGGTGAGTGAGGTGAGAGCGTTTGCGCCGGTTCACGAACCGGCGCAAACGCCGCGGCCGGCATGGGGCGTGATCCACACGGATCGGCCCCGTGCCTGTGCCATGATCAGCGTGAACATGTACGGTGCTTGCTTGTGGTTGATCCGGTGGTAGAAGTGCAATTCGACGTCGTTGGCGTCGGCAACGCCATTGTCGACATCATCGCCCGGTCGAGTGAGGAATTCGTCGTCGAGCAGGGTCTGACGAAGGGCTCCATGCTGCTGATCGACGAGGATCGGGCCGACCAGCTCTACGGACTGGTCGATCCCGAGGTCGAAGCCTCGGGCGGCTCGGCCGCCAACACCGTGGCCGGCGTGGCCTCCTTCGGTGGAAGGGCCGCCTTCATCGGGAAGGTCGATCACGACGACCTCGGTGCCACGTTCGGCGACGACATGCGGGCATTGGGTGTCGATTTCTCGATTCCGCCGGCGAGCGAAGGTCCGGCGACCGCCAGGTGCATCATTCTCGTCACCCCCGATGCCCAGCGCACACTCAACACCTATCTCGGGGTATCGGTGATGCTGGAACCGGCCGACGTGAACCCCGAGGTGGTGTCGGCCGGGCGCATCCTGTTCTGTGAGGGCTACCTGTGGGACGTCGAATCGGCCAAGCAGGCGATCCGGAAGGCCATGGAGATCGCGGCCGACGCCGGGCGCCTGGTGTCGCTCACCCTGTCCGACAGCTTCTGCATCGACCGTCACCACCGTGAGTTCCTGGCACTGGTTACGGGCCCGGTCGATGTGCTCTTCGCCAATCGAGCCGAATTGACCCGCCTCTACGAGTGCGACTTCGATGCCGCGGTGTCGCGGCTGGCCGGCGAGGTCGGCCTGGCGTTCGTGACCATGGGGGCCGACGGGTCACTGATCCTGTCCGAGGGTGAGGTGATCGAGATCGCCGCCGAGCGGCTCGGTCCGGTCGTCGACACCACGGGAGCCGGCGATCAGTACGCGGCGGGCGCCCTCTACGGGTTGAGCCGGGGTCTCCCGTTGGCCCAGACCGGTCGGCTGGCGTCGCTGGCCGCGGCCGAGGTCATCTCCCACATGGGGCCCCGGCCGCTGCGGCCCCTGTCGGATTTTCTCGACTGGCCACCGACGTAGATCGCTCGGCCCGGTCGAAGCCGTCGGCCGGTCAGTCGATGTTGGCTGCCACGAGCAGGGTGCGGGTCTGAGCCCGTGCGCTCCAGGTCATCAAGCGCCGTCCGGCGAGGCACAGGCCGATGCCGGCTCCGCCGAGCACGGTGACGAGTCCGGAACCGGTGCGGGGGAGCTCCTCCATCCCGGCCCCGGCGTTCTGATCGGTATCCGAGCCGCCGTTGGCACCCACGTCGGTGTCGACGTCGGTCCCGGAGCCTGACTGTCCGGCTGCGCCCGTCGATGGTGAGCGTGCGTCGGATGCAGCGTCATCCGCAGGTGCACTCACCGCGGTGATGTTGATGGTGTTGTCGTCGAGGTCGGGATCCGTGGTGCCGGCGACGACCGACATCGTGCTGGGGATCTTCGTGTCGGGCTCGACCCCGGCGATGCTGGTCACGAGCCCGAGCCGTCGTCGCTGGCCCGTGCCGAGGTCCTCGTCGAGTTCACATGTGATGGTGCCCGCAGTCCGAAGGTGTTCGCAGTCCCACCCGCTCCCGGCGATGGAGGCGAGCTCGAAGTCCGAGCCGATGGTGTGGACGACGGTGATCGGTCCCTCGGCCGTCTCCGGTCCCTCGTTGCGGATCGTGGCCGTCCAGCGGATGTCGGTCCCGGTTCCCGAGGCGGTGCCGACGATCGAGAGATCGGCCTCGCCGCCCGAGGCCTGGCGAACGAGCGCTTCGAGTACCTGGCGGGCCTGCTCGTCGCTACCGACGCCTTCGGTGCCGCCGTCTTCGCCCGGCCCGAGGGTGATGGGCGCTACCGGCGATTCGACGGTAGCCACCTGTTCACTGCTCGGACCGAATGTCGAAACCCCGACGACCACGGCGGCCACGATTGCGGCCAGACCGATCCGGAACAGCGGTCGACCGGCCGAGTCGGCCCAACGCCGGGTCGTGGCCGGGTCGGGGCCGGTCTCCGGCAGCGCCGGACCGCTCGTGGCCACCGGGGGATCGACCTTCACAGCCGATTCGATGCCCCGCGCCGCGGAGATCTTCTCCGGGTCGATGAGACGGGAGAGCCGGACGAAGGCCGGGATCGGCGGGATCCGACGCGGCGACTCGGCCGTGATGGTTGGTTCCTCGAGATCGACCCACCAGTCGATGGGTCGGAACTCGATGTCGCTTCGGGGAGCGACGGTCGTGGCGGATGGAGTGGTCAGTTCGGTTGCCATGGTGATGCCTTGCCGTGGGGGGAGTCCGATCCGAACCGCCGTAGATGGTCGACGGAGAATCGCTTGAACACAACCGATATCAGTGTCGAGCGGATCGCTCCCAGAGCCCCCGGACCCCGACGGTTGGGTGAATCACCCCAAATGCTCAAGAACCGGGCAGGACCGCCCAGATCAGTCGATGCCGAATGAGGCCCGACGGCCCACGAACGGCGATCAGCCGGCTGGTAGCTGCTCCGGACGTCCGAACAGGATTCCCTGACCCCAGTCGACCTCGAGGCGCGCCAGCGAGGCCGCTTGGGCCTCGGTCTCGACACCCTCGGCCACAACCCAGGCGCCGGTTTCGTGGGCGAGTTCGACGACGGCCCGAATGATGGCGGTGGCCTCGTCGCTGGGCAGGGCGTGGACCAGGTCGCCGCTGATCTTCAGCACATCGGGTTTGAAGCTGGTGGCG
>JAOUGG010000033.1 GCA_029857855.1 Acidimicrobiia bacterium
CGATGTATTCGACGATGAAGTCGGCCGGGTTGTGATCTTCGAACCGCTTCACGTTCTCGAAGGGATAGTGGAGCTGTGCGAAGGGCATCGAGCCCGACTCGAACCAGCAGTCGAGCACCTCGGGCACCCGCCGCATCATCGAGCGACCAGTGGGGTCGTCGGGGTTTGGTCGCACCAGCTCGTCGATGAATGGACGGTGGAGGTCGTCGGGACGAACCCCGAAGTCGGCTTCGATCTGGTCGAGACTTCCGTAGACGTCGATGCGGGGGTAGGCGGGATCGTCGCTGCGCCAGATCGGGATCGGGGAACCCCAGAATCGGTTGCGGCTGATCGACCAGTCGCGGGCGCCTTCGAGCCACTTGCCGAACTGGCCGTCGCGGACATGTTCGGGGATCCAGTTGATCTTTTGGTTGGCTGCGAGCAGCTCGTCGGTGATCTCGGTGACCTTGACGTACCACGAGTTGATCGCCCGGTAGATGATCGGGGTGTCGGTCCGCCAGCAGTGGGGGTAGTTGTGGTCGTAGGTCTCGTGGCGGAGTACCCGATTGCGCTCCTTCAGCCACCGGATGACCTCGGGGTTGGCGTCGAACACGTTCTGGCCTGCGAAGTCGGTGATCTCGTTGGTGAAACGCCCCTCGTCGTTCACCGGCACGACAAGAGCGATCCCGTTGGCCTCGCCGATCCGCTGGTCGTCCTCACCGAAGCCAGGGGCCGTGTGCACGACCCCGGTTCCCTCGCTGGTGTCCACGTAGTCGTCGGCCAGCACCCGGAAGGCGTTGTCCCAACCCTCAAAATAGTCGAACAGAGGTTGGTAGACGCGGCCGACGAGATCGGCGCCCTTCAGCACCATCGTGGGTGTCACGTCATCGCCCAGTTCGGCCTGGTAGCGCGGCAGTGCCGCTTCGGCGAGAACGAGGTGACCGGTGAACGGGCTGTCGGGGGGCGCCGCCACGACGGCGTAGTCGATGTCGGCGCCGACCACGAGGGCCAGGTTCGACGGCAGGGTCCACGGGGTGGTGGTCCAGGCCAGGATCGTCAGGGGACCCGGGTCGCCGGCCACGGGCTCCAACTGGAAGCCGACGGTCAGGGCCGGGTCCTGGCGGGGTCGGGTGGCGTCGTCGAGGCGGATCTCGAAGTTCGACAGCGGCGTCTCGGCCCCCCAGGAGTAGGGCATGACCCGGTACGCCTCGTAGACGAGACCCTTGTCCCACAACTGTTTGAAGGCCCAGATGACCGACTCCATGTAGTCGCGGTCCATCGTCTTGTAGTCGTTTTCGAAGTCGACCCAGCGAGCCTGGCGGGTCACGTAGGACTCCCACTCCTTCGTGTAGCGGAGCACCGAGGTGCGGCAGGCCTGGTTGAACTTGTCGATGCCGTAGTCGGTGATGGCCCGGCGACCGCTGATCCGCAGTTCCTTCTCGGTCTCCATCTCGGCCGGAAGACCGTGGCAGTCCCAGCCGAAATTACGCTCGACTCGGTTGCCTTGCATGGTTTGGAAACGGGGGATGACATCTTTCACATAGCCGGTGAGAAGATGTCCGTAGTGGGGGAGACCGTTGGCGAACGGCGGCCCGTCGTTGAACACGTACTGCTTCCCGCCCTCGGTGGCCGGAGGCCGCTGCTCGACGGAGGCCTCGAACGTGTTCTCTTCCTCCCACCGCTTCAGAATCGCCCGTTCGATCGCCGGATAATCGGGACGCGGGGGAACTGAAGGGTAGGGGGGTGATTGACGAGAAACCATGAGGTCACGATATCCCTGTCGGGCGCTGGAAATCGGCCATTTCGTGTCGATCGGGCTTGGCGGCGTCGGGCTCGCATGACAGTATGGGGCGCATTCGCGTGCGGGCGCGAAGCGGTCCCTGAGCGGTATCGTTGCGGATGTCCCGGCTGGGCTCTACAATACGCCGACCTATTGGCCGTGCCGCCCCCAGTGGGGTGGCCGAGGGGTCGAGCCGGTGCTCGGTGCCCCTCAGTGGATGAGATCCGTCCCGGTCGGAAAGCAGAGAAGGCGACGGCAACGTGGCAACGAAACGCTCAACGGCCAAGAAGTCGGCCAAGAAGTCCTCCAAGTCCGGAGCGGCCCGGAAGGCGCCCGCCAAGTCGACGAAGAAGGCAACCGCCAAGAAGTCCGCCGCCTCCACCGCCAAGAAATCGAGCGGAGCCACAACACGCAAAGTAGCGAAGAAGGCGCCGGCGAAGAAGTCCGCCCCGGCCAAGAAGTCGGTGGCCAAGACCACGAAGAAAGCAACGAAGAAGGCAACCAAGAAGGCAACCAAGAAGGCAACAGCCAAGTCCGCCGCGCGCAGCTCGACCAAGAAGGCCGCAGGCGGAACGAAAGCAACGAAGAAGGCGTCGGCGACGAAGGCGGCTCCGCGGTCCACCGCGAAGAAGCAGGCTGCGAGCAGCACGAGTTCCCGCCGATCCTCCACCAAGTCAGGATCCACGACCACGAGGAACAAGGTGACGAGATCGACCACCCCCACCGACCCGTCGGAACGCACGATTCCCAAGAGCTACAAGTATCTACACGATGCGAAGTGGCTGGCCAAACAGCGGGAGCGTCTGCTCGAGGAGCGGGCCAACTACACCTCGAGTGCCGATCGGCTTGCGGCCGAAGCCGCCGCGCTCATGGCCGATCGAGAGCCCGGAGACGTCCAGTTCGACGAGGAGTCGGGTGAGGGCGACACCATCGCGGTCGAACGTGACCGTGATCTCGCCCTCTCGGCCGCGGCCCGCCAGTCTGTGGCCGACATCGACGCCGCGCTCGAACGACTCGACAACAACACCTACGGTCTCTGCCTGGCGGGCGACGACATCCTTCCCAAAGAACGGCTCGAGGCCATTCCCGAAGCGTCGGTATGCGTGCAACACAAAACGTCGATGTTCTGAGCAATCGCCGTTTCGGCGGTCTTCGCTGGGCCCTTCCGGTGGTTTTCGCGGTTGCCGTCGTCGATCAGCTGACCAAACAGTGGGCGCTCGACCGGCTGATCGCGGGATCCTGTGACACGCCGGACGCCTGTATCGACCTGGTTGCCGGTGCCCGGCTCCATCTGGTGTTCAACACCGGGGCCGCCTTCGCCCGCGGTCAGGGTTTCGGTGAGGTGCTCGGGGTCCTGGTCGGCGTCATCACCGTGGCGCTGCTCATCGCGGCCGCCCGCCGGGTCGACCGGCTCGGCCCGATCCTCCTCGGCCTGGTCGCCGGCGGGGCGATCGGCAACCTGATCGACCGGGTGACGAGGGCGGAGGACGGGTTCCTGTCCGGTGCCGTCGTCGACTTCGTCGACCTCGGCTGGTGGCCGGTCTTCAACGTCGCCGATGCGGCGGTGGTCTGCGGTGTGGTTGGTTTCGTGGCTCTCGTCTGGCTGCGCCCGGAACACGATCCACCCGACGTCATCGGGGTCGAACCCCGGCATCAACCGTCGGCTGCGGAACCCGGCGGGTGACCGCAGCGAGGGTGATCACCGAAACGATCCCATCGGCGCTGGCCGGGCAGCGCATCGATCGGGTGGTGGCCATGGTCGCCGGGGTGAGCCGCAGCCAGGCGTTGACCCTTCTCGAGGCGGGCATGGTCACCGTGAGCAACGCGGTGCCCGACAAGCCGTCGCAGCGGGTCGAGGTCGACGACGTCGTGGTCATCGAGGTCCACGACCTCGACGACTCCCTGGAGGCCGACGCCAGCGTGCCGATCACCGTGGTGTACGCCGATGATGACGTGGTGGTCGTCGACAAGCAGGCGGGTTTGGTGGTCCATCCGGGCTCGGGGGTCACCGATGGCACCCTGATCCAGGGTCTGCTGAGCCGTTTCCCGGCTCTCGGTGAGCTGGCTGCGGCCGACCCCGACTCGGAGCGACCCGGTGTGGTCCACCGGATCGACCGGGGTACCTCGGGCCTCCTGGTCGTGGCGCTGAACGAGGATGCTTACCGTCATCTCGTCGGCCAGTTCTCGAGCCGGTCGGTTGGACGCCTTTATACGGCGCTCGTCGTCGGCGACCTGGAATCGGACGCCGGACTCATCGACGCCCCCCTCGGACGCTCGCCCCGGGACCCGATCCGCCGGGCCGTTGTGACCGACGGCAAGGCGGCCCGAACCCAATATCGGGTGATCCACCGCTTCACCGATCCCCGCTGTTCGCTGGTCGAGTGTCGGCTGGAGACCGGACGGACCCACCAGATCCGGGCCCACTTCACGGCGATCGACCACCCCATCGTCGGCGACGACCGCTACGGCGGCTCCCGGCTCGGTCTGCCGCTCGAGCGTCCGTTCCTGCACGCCGCCGAACTCCGATTCGAACACCCGCGCACGGGCGAGACGATGCGCTTCGAGTCGGCGCTCCCCGACGACCTTGCGGTGGTCGTCAGTCGGCTGGAGACCGAGTCGGGCCGGACGTCGGGCGGATGACGACTTCGGTGAGTGGTCTGCGGGGGCGGCCCGCCGATCGCCCCGGCTCCTCGGGTGAACCCTCATCGAGACGGTGGCCGAGGGCGATGGTGGCGACGAGCCGTCGAGACGATTCGACACCGAACTCCTCCTTCAACGCCGGTTCGTGATCGAACGGGCCGAACAGGCACGCCCCGAGGCCTTCCTCGACCGCGAGCAGGAGGAGGTTCTGGGCCACGGCGCCTGCGTCGACCCACCAGTAGGGGACCGGCCAGCGATCGGCCGTGTCGCGGCCGGTGGCCACCTTGTCGGGCTCGCCGTAGCGGGCCGGATACCGACCGGGTTCGGTGGTCACGATGGCGAGAACCGGGGCGTCCAGCAGCTGGTGCCAGCGGAAGCCCTCACGTCGCTCGACCGGGAGGGTCGTGTCCCAGTAACGGCCGACGAGTTCGGGGGTGTCGAGCAGGACGAACCCGGCGGCTTGGCAGTTGCCGGCCGACGGGGCCCGCCGGGCGTTGTCGAGCAGACGGGTGACCAGCTCGGGATCGAGCGGCTCCGGAGCGAAGGCCCTGGTCATGCGACGACGACGAATGGCCAGCCCGACCGGGCCCTCGACCGGTCGGGTGGAACGGGTCGGACCCTCGACCGGTCGGGTCGAACCGCTCGGGCTCTCGGCCGCCCCACCGGTCACGGCGCCGTGGGCCAGGGTTGGCCACCTCCGGCGATGTCGGCGATATCGGCCAGGGAGAACGTCTCCAGCCGCTGCTTCATCTCATTGCCGATCGAGTGCCAGATCGAGAGCAACACGCATTGACCCTCGTGATCACAGGCCCCGTCGGTGTGCGGGTCGCCGAAGTCACCGAGGACGATGGGCCCGTCGACGGCGCGCAGGATCTCCGCGAGGTTGATCTCGGCCGGCGGCCGGGCCAGCACGTAGCCGCCACCGACACCACGCTTCGACCGGACGAGACCTGCACCTTTCAACGCAAGCAGGATCTGTTCGAGGTAGGGCTGGGGGAGGCCGGTCCGTTCCGCGATGTCGCGCACGGTCGTCGGACCCGATTCGTCCTGATGTAGAGCCAACGACAGGAGGGCTCGACTGGCGTAATCGCCCCGGGTGGACACTCTCACGTCACCAAAGGTAGCGGCTGTAGGACCGCCCAGTGGTTTCCCGGGCCGGGCGGTCGGAACCGGTCGGGCCCCGACAGCGGCTAACAACTTTTGCCGCTTTCATTGTTGGGCGGCCATCGGGCTGGCACAATTGACCCGATGACGGTTCACAACCACCTCGCAACCTCAGGTTCAGCCAGGTGACACCGGAACCCGTCATGCAGGAGTCTGCACCGGTCAACGTCGAATCACCGAACGGGTCCTCGGCAGAAGGCATGATTCTCCCGGCCTATGGTCGGGGCTGTCTGACCGACCTGTTGCCTGCTCTCACCTCGGGCGATCCCGGCCCTCTTCCCGTGCGCTTCGGGTCCGGCCCCCGGGTGCTGTTCGTGCTCGACGGACTCGGCTGGGAGCAGATGGCCAGATGGCGCCACCTGCTTCCCAACCTCAGCTCCTTCCTCGGTGACTCGATCACCACGGTCGCTCCGTCGACCACCGCCTCCGCCCTCACCTCGATAACCACCTCGCTCCCACCGTCCCAGCACGGCATCGTCGGCTATCGCATGGTGATCGACGACATGGTGTTCAACACACTTCGATGGGGGAGCGCCGAGCGGCCCGACTGTCGCACGACCGTTCCCCCCGAGCTCATCCAACCGTACGCCCCGTTCCTGGGCCGGCCCATGGCGCTCGTCACCAAGGCAGAGTTCCAGACGACAGGCTTCAGCCGGGCCCACCTGCGTGGCGGTCGCCTCACCGGCTACCGCACCCCGGCCGTTCTGGTTCACGAACTGGTCCGCATCGTCCGCTCCGGCGAGGATGTCGTGTACGCCTACTACGACGGCGTCGACAAAGTGGCTCACGAGTACGGGCTCGGCACCGAGTACGAGGCCGAGCTCGCATTCGTCGACCGGATGGTGGGCGACGTGGTCGATGCGCTTCCGTCGGAGACGACACTCGTCATCACCGCCGACCACGGCCAGGTCGATTGCGGCGACCGGCTCCATCCCGTCAACGGTGAGGTCCTCGAGAAGGTCACGATGTTCTCCGGGGAGGCCAGATTCCGGTGGCTGCACTGCGAGCCGGGCCACATCGGTCGGGTGGCGGAGGCCGCGCAGGCTCATCACGGGCATGAGGCCTGGATTCGGACCAGGGATCAGATCCTCGACGAGGGCTGGTTCGGACCCGGGATGTCGGCCGGCGTGGTCGACCGTCTCGGCGATGTGGCCCTCCTGCCGTTCGATCCCATCGGCTACGCCGATCCGGCCGACACCGGCCCCTTCGAGCTGGTGGGGCGCCACGGTTCCTTGACGGCGCCCGAGATGCTGGTTCCGTGCGTGGCCACCGTCGTCTAGTTCGGTTTCGGCGTCGGCCGTGGCGAGGTTGGATCTACACTTCGCCTTGACACCTGCTGCCACCGTCGGCACGGTGCCGATCAACGACCGAAGCGGATTGACTTCATGAGCGACCTGCCCCAGCACGAGACCCCCGAAATCGTGGAGCAGCCGGCCCCCGATGAGGTGGTCGACAGCCCCGACGAAGGCGAGGAGCGCGCCAGTGTGTCCGAACCGGCGAAGGTGATGCGGATCGGGACGATGATCAAGCAGCTCCTGGAAGAGGTTCGGTCGACCGAACTCGACGAACCGGGCCGCGACCGTCTGCGGGAGATCTACGAGACGTCGGTGAGAGAGCTGGCGTCGTCACTTTCACCCGACCTCCGCGACGAGTTGGAACGCCTGGTCCTGCCCTTCGACGACGATGACGTGCCGTCCGGGGCGGAGCTCCGGGTGGCGCAGGCTCAGCTCGTCGGCTGGCTCGAGGGCCTCTTTCACGGGATACAGGCCACGCTGTTCGCCCAGCAGGCCGCAGCCCGCCAACAACTGGAACAGATGCAGCGGGCCCAGCAGGGACTCCCGACCGCCGGCCGCAACCCGGAGGAGGGGCCCGGTAGCGGCGTCTACCTGTAGTCCCCGACAGTGGGCGCAGCGGTTATGGCGCGAATGTCGACCGATGGCTTGGCCGATCGCCGCAACCTCGGTAGCATCGGAGGCGAGGAAATGACATCCGTGTGATTTGTCCACAGAATGTGGACAAACCCTGTGGATGTACTTGTGGACGTGCACGCCACAAGCACCCACGTCCGTAGTCAGAGTCGGAAGTCCGAAACAAGGTGAGAGCCGGATCTGTGCCAGCATCGTCGAACTCGTCATTCGTACATCTCCATGTGCACACCGAGTACTCGATGCTTGACGGCGCCTCCCGGCTCGACGAGCTGGTGGCCAAGGCCGCCTCCGACGGCATGCCCGGCCTCGGCATCACCGACCACGGCAACATGTACGGGGTTCTCGACTTCTACCGGGCGTGCAAGAAACACGAGATCAACCCGATCATCGGCTGCGAGCTCTACCAGGCCGACGAGCATCGTTCCGAGCGGCCAAGCCGCCGTGGGCGGGTCGACGACTCGGGCGGTAGCACCGACGGCGGCAAGAAGCTCTACTACCACATGATCGCCCTGGCCGAGAACAACACCGGCTACAAGAACCTCATTCAGTTGGCGTCCCGAGCCTTCATGGAGGGCTACTACTACAAACCCCGGGTCGACTGGGAGGTGCTTGCCGACCACGCCGACGGCGTCATCGCCACCACCGGCTGTCTCGGCGGCCACGTGCTGCAGACCCTGATGAACGGCGACGAGAAGGGGGCGCTGGAGAAGGCGGCCCGACTCCAGGACATCTTCGGGCGCGACAACCTCTTCGTCGAACTCCAGGATCACGGCATTCCGGCTCAACTGGAAACCAACCCCCAGCTCCTCGAGATCGCCCGCAAGCTGAAGGCGCCGATCCTCGTCACCAACGACTCGCACTACACCGAGCAGGAGGACCACACCTCCCACGACGCACTGTTGTGCGTGCAGACCGGCTCATTGATGAGCGATCCCGACCGGTTCAAGTTCCACGGCGACCAGCACTACCTCAAGTCGGCGGCCGAGGTCCGGGCCCAGTGGGCCGAGCTGCCGGAAGCCTGCGACTCCAGCCTCTGGATCGCCGAGCGGGCCGACGTCGAGATCGACTTCGGCAACCCCCAACTTCCCGACTTCCCGATCCCTGAGGGATTCGAGGGTGCGGATGACTACCTTCGCCACCTCACGATGGAGGGGGCGAAGACACGCTGGGGTCAGGGACCGGGGCGCCAGGTTCCCGATCACATCATCGACCGCCTGGTGTACGAACTCGACGTGATCAAGAACATGGGCTTCAGCTCCTATTTCCTGATCACATGGGATCTCATACGCTACGCACGAGACGCCGGCATCCGGGTCGGGCCCGGTCGCGGTTCGGCCGCCGGCTGCGCAGTGGCCTACACCCTCTGGATCACCGACCTCGACCCGATCGAATACGACCTGCTGTTCGAGCGGTTCCTCAACCCGTCCCGCATCTCGATGCCCGACATCGACATGGACTTCGACTCCCGCTACCGGGACGAGATGATCCGCTACGCCGCCGAACGGTACGGGCGGGATCACGTGGCCCAGATCGTGACCTTCTCCCAGATCAAGGCCCGAGCCGCGGTGCGAGACGCGGCCCGGGTGCTCGGCTATCCCTACGCCGTCGGCGACAAGGTGGCCAAGGCCATGCCGCCACTGGTGATGGGCCGTGACACCCCGCTCAAGTACTGTTTCGAGCAGTCGGACAAACACCGCGACGGCTACAAGGCGGCGGCCGAGTTGCGGTCGATGGTCGACACCGACCGCGATGTGGCCGAGGTGGTGCGGGTGGCGAAGGGGCTCGAAGGCCTGCGTCGCCAGGACGGCATCCACGCCGCGGCCGTGGTGATCACCAAGGATCCGCTCACCACCTACCTTCCGATCCAACGCAAGCCGGAATCGGGCAAGGACATCACCGAGGCCCCGGTCGTCACCCAGTATGAAATGCACGGGGTCGAGGACCTCGGCCTGTTGAAGATGGACTTCCTCGGGCTGCGAAACCTCGACGTCATCAGCGACACGCTCAACCTCATCAAGGAGGTCCATGGGGTCGACGTCGACATCGACAATGTCGGTCTCGACGATGACAAGACCTACAAGATGCTCCAGGAGGGCCGCTCCATCGGGGTCTTCCAGCTCGAGTCGGGTCCGATGCGGGCCTTGATCCGGTCAATGGCTCCCACCTCGTTCGAGGACGTGGCCGCCTTGGTCGCCCTGTACCGGCCGGGGCCGATGGCGGCCAACATGCACAATGACTACGCCGACCGCAAGAACGGCCGGCAGGAGATCAGCTATCTCCACCCCGATGCCGAGGAGATCCTTGGCAGCACCTATGGGCTGATGATCTACCAGGAATCGGTCATGCGGATCGCCCAGAAGTTCGCGGGGTACTCGCTGGCCGACGCCGACAACCTGCGCAAGGCCTGCGGCAAGAAGATCCGCGAGATGATCGCCAAGGAGCGGGTCAAGTTCGTGGCCGGCTGCGACACCAACGGCTACGGCGAGGATCTTGGCCACGAGTGGTTCGACATCATCGAACCGTTCGCCGACTACGCCTTCAACAAAAGCCACTCCTACGGCTACGGCTTCGTCAGCTATCAGACCGCCTACCTGAAGGCCAACTATCCGGTCGAGTACCTGGCCTGCCTGCTCACCAGCGTCAAGAGCAACCTCGACAAGGCCGGCGTCTATCTCAACGAGTGCCGCCAGCTCGGAATCAATGTGCTGGTTCCCGACGTGAACGTGTCCGACGTCGACTTCACGTCCATTCCCGATCCCGAAGGCGGCGCCCTCAACGCCATCGCCTTCGGCCTCTCCGCGGTTCGCAACGTCGGGGAGGGGCTGGTCGAGCTGATCATCGCCGAGCGCGACGAGAACGGTCCGTTCACCTCGTTCCCCGAGTTCTGTGAGCGGGTCGACTACCAGGTGCTCAACAAGCGGACGCTGGAGTCGTTGATCAAGGCCGGGGCATTCGACTCCCTCGGTCACGCCCGCAAGGGTCTGTTGTTGGCCTTCGAGGGCATCGTCGACCAGACGGTGGCCGCCCGCCGCCAGCACGACATGGGGGTCATGACCCTGTTCGGCGGCATGGGCGACGAGGGTGGTCCCACCTTCGACGACCGCCCGCAGATCACCGACGCCACCTTCGAGAAGTCCCAGCGTCTGGCGCTGGAGAAGGAGATGCTCGGGCTGTACGTGTCGGACCACCCGCTCATGGGCGTCGAGTCGGCGCTCAAGAGGAAAGCCGGTGACGTCATCGCCGATCTGTCGGATTCCGAGGACGGCGAGATGGTCACCGTCGGCGGTGTCATAACGGCGCTCCAGCGGAAATGGACCCGCAAGGGCGATCTGATGGCGGTGCTGACCCTCGAGGATCTCACCGATTCGGTCGAGACGATGATCTTCCCCCGGACCTTCGCCGACTACGGCCATCTGTTGGAAGACGACCGGATCGTGATCGTTCGCGGCCGGCTCGACAACCGCGAGGATGCGCCGAAGCTGATGGCCCAGTCGGTGGAGGTGTTCGAAGGCGATCTGGTCGGCTCGGCCCCGCCGCTGCGCCTGCAGGTCCACCCCGATCAGCTGTCGGACGCCCTG
>JAOUGG010000624.1 GCA_029857855.1 Acidimicrobiia bacterium
GTGGGTGGCCACCCGCTTGATCGGATCCCGTTGAACGGCTCGGACCAGCACGGTCTGCTGTGTGCCGTCGATGTCGAGGGTCAGCACGGTGTTCATGCCCGCCTTGCCGCTCAACGCATGACGGAGCTCGGCATAGGACACCGACACCGGCTGCGGCTCGGCGTCGAGACCGTACACGACGGCCGGCAGTTGGCCTTCGGCCCGGAGCCGACGGGACGGGCGAGTGCCACGGGCACGCCCTTCGGTTGCTTTGACGACGGTCTGGTCCATGATTCTTGAATCCTTGCCGGTACGTGCGGGTGCCCGGCGAGCCGAGCGCGAACTTGTTTCGATCGGCTCGTTCGCTTGCGACGGCAACCATGGCCGACCCTTGCGCTCCGATACCGATCAGGCGGATCACTCGCCGACGACGCTTCGCGCTGCCGGCGGTACTCGCTACCACGGGCGACGTGAACCGGAATTCACGCCAGCATGTGATGATACCGGCCCCGTCGATCGGAACCACCCGCCGCAGGCCACGAGTTCGACAGGCTACTGCTGGTTCTGTCCGTCGAAGATCTGGCTGACGGAGGTGTCCTCGAACACGGCGCGGATGGCATCGGCAATCACGTTCGCCACGGTCAACACCTCGAGCCGATCGAATCGTTTCTCCGACGGCATCGGCAGCGTGTCGGTCACGATCACGTTCTGGAGCACCGAGTTCTTCAGGCGGTCGATGGCCGGGCCGCTGAACACACCGTGGGTCGCCGCCGCGGTCACGGTGGCCGCTCCCCGGTCCTTGAGCAACTCGGCACCCTGGCAGATCGTGCCGGCGGTGTCGATCATGTCGTCGATCAGTACGCAGTGCCGCCCCTGGACCTCGCCGACGACGTCCTTGGCCTCGGCCACGTTCTTCTTTCCCTGGACCCGGCGTTTGTGGACGATGGCCAGATCGGCGTGCAGCTGCTGGGAGTAACGTTCGGCCACCTTCACCCGCCCGGCGTCGGGCGAGACGACGACGAGGTTCGGACCCATCTCCCGCAGCCGGTCGACCAGCACCGGCATGGCGGTCAGGTGATCGACCGGTCCGTTGAAGAAGCCCTGGATCTGACCGGAGTGCAGATCGACCGACACGAGCCGCTTAGCACCGGCCGTGTCGAACAGATCGGCCACGAGGCGGGCGGTGATCGGCTCCCGCCCCTCGGCCTTGCGGTCCTGGCGGGCGTAGCCGTAGAACGGCATCACCGCGGTGATGCGTTTGGCCGACGCCCGGCGCGCCGCGTCGACCATGATCAGGTGCTCCATGATCGCGTCGTTGATCGAGCCTGCTTCGGAGCCACCGTGACTCTGCACGATGAACACGTCGCTGCCCCGAATCGACTCGGAGAATCGGCAGTGTGTTTCGCCGTTCGAGAACCGACCCAGATGGGCGTCGGTGACCGGCACGCCGAGATTGGCGCCGATGGCCTCGGTCAGCTCCTCACTGTGCCGGCCCGAGAACAGGTGGAGGCGCTTGGTCGTTGGAACTTCCACGGGTGTCCTTCCCTAGCATTGCCCCGGCCGTCTCAACCGGCGACAGCGACGTCAGTCGCTCCCGCTTCCAGCATAGAAGGCGCCCGTGTTCGTGCCATCGGCAAGCGTCGAGCCGGGCGGCAAGGCCGCGTAGGGACCGACGACACAGTTCGCGCCGATCGCTGCCAACGATGCCGAGCTCTGGGCGATCCTGGTGTTCTCGCCGACCTGGCAACGATCGAGGTGGACGTCGGGGCCGAGCTCACAGCCGTTCCCGATCACCGTTTTGCCCTGCAGGATCGTGCCCGGGAAGATGGTGACGTCGGTACCGAGCTCGACGGTGGCGTCGAGATAGGTGCGCTCGGGATCGACCATCGTCACCCCACGGCTCAGCCAGTGGCGGTTGGTGCGGCGCCGGAGTTCGGCCTCGGCGTCGGCCAACTGGACCCGATCGTCGACCGGGATCAGATCGCCGACCTCCTCGATGACTGCGGTTTCGCACGAGTGACCGGACTCGGTCAGCACCTCGACGATGCCGCTCATCGGGAGGTGTCCGGTCGCCTCGTCGGGCTGACACCGGCGCAGGGCGGGCGCCAGCAGACTTCGCCGCACACACAGAACACCGAGTGCGATCTCCAGGCCCTCGGAATCGACTCCGTCGCCGGGGTCGGCGGCGGCCGACGGTTCGCGGGGAACGAAGACGTCGTAGTCGTTGACGACGGCGCGCACCCGACCGAAACGATCACGGGTCACCTGTCCGGCTCCGACACGGTCGGCGGCGGCCGCAGCCAGCGGGTGATCCGCGGCCGCGGTCAACAGGGTGCAGGCCGCATCGGTCGCCCGGTGAACGGCCAGCAGGTGGTTGACGGTCTTGGCCTGCAGGAGCGGCAAGTCGGCAGGGACGAACACGACATCGTCGTCGTCATCGTCGACGTCGTCGAAACTGTTCAACCCGATCAGGGCGGCATCGCCGTTGCCCAGATTACGTTTCTGTTCGACGAAACGGATCTGGAAATCGGGTGGCTCCTCCAGGAGCCGCTTGGACACACGGCCGCCGTTGGGACCGGTGACCACCACGGCTTGCTGGATGCCGACGGCGTCGAGGGTGTCGAGGACATAGGAGGCCATGGCCCGCCCACACAGCAGGTGGATCGGCTTCGGGCGAGCCGACTGCATCGGCTCTCCGTCGCTGGTTGCGGCTACCAGGCCGGACGTTGAACGCACGGTTTCCAACTTTCGTCAGGTTGTTCTTGGTGCAGGGATCTCAAGGGTTCACGTTAGGCAAACAGCCCGGCCACGTACAATCTTCCATCGAGAACCCGCTCCGGTCGGAAAACCAACGAAGACCGGCACAACCATGGAGGCGGCGGCCGGTCTTCGTGGTATCGGGGGAGATGCCACTCCATCGACATCGGCGACCGACTGTTTAGTTCTCGACATGACGAAATTCGCAGCCGCCTTGGTCGAGGCGTGGGCGCTCGAACGAACATCGGCGTCGAACTCACCGTGGACATGAACTCACCGTGGACGTGAACTCACTGTGATTGCTCGCGGGGCAGGGCTCGAACCTGCAACCCCCAGAT
>JAOUGG010000625.1 GCA_029857855.1 Acidimicrobiia bacterium
GCGTCTTCGAGAGCCGAGGTGTCGAGAGCCGACGTTTCGAGAGCCGACGTTTCGAGAGCCGACGTTTCGAGAGCCGACGTTTCGAGAGCCGACGTTTCGAGGTCGTGATCGTCGTCGGACACCTCGATCGGGTCCAGCAGGTCGTCGGTGTCGCCGTCGGACGGCGTGTGGTCGTACTCGTGGCCGATGTCGACACGATCCCGGACCTCCGATGCGTCGGTCTGGGCCCAGCCGGCAAGACCGAGCGACGACGACCCTCCCTCCGCCCGGGGAGCGAAGCCGGACGCCGCCATGCCCGCCGACGACGTGGAGTAGCGGGACTCGGAGTCGAAGTGGGATTCGGTCGGGTAGGCCGTGTCCGGTGTGTCGGCGAACCCCGAAGCAACACCATCCAGATCGACCGCGTGACCGGACTCCGACTCGGCGGCAGCCTCGAACTCCGACGTGCCGGTGGCCCCAAGGCCGGAAACCGTCTCGACGCCTTCGTCGAACTCCTCGGCCACAGCCTCGGCGGTGACGTCGTCGGTGGAATCGAGGCCCCGGGCGATGGCGCCGCTGTAGCCGGATTCGAACTCCGTGGTCACCCGTTCGCCCTCGAGTTCCTCGGGTTCCTCGACCATCCCGCCTTCCTCGGCGTGGATCCCGGTGAACGACTCCTGTTCGCCCGACTCGGCATCATCGGCCGCGAACTCCGACGTCGACTCGGTCTCGTACGACTCGGAGGAGGCCTCGAAGGAGGACACGGTAGTGGTCTCGGCGGATGCCTGATTGGCGACCGGGCCATAACCCTCCGGCCACCACTTGCCGTCGGAAGCCTGGTACCAGCCCTCAGGCGGTGGCCACTGGTACTTGTTGTCGTCCCATGCGGTATAACTCAATTCGGTCACTGTCACCTACCCTGACGAGTCCGCAGTACTTCGAAACATGAGACGGCGGCGGCCATCGCAACGTTGAGGCTGTTGAGGCTTCCGGCAAGAGGAATCGATGCGAGTACGTCAACCCGCTTTCTCACAAGCTGCGACAATCCTCTTCCTTCAGCACCCAAAACTAGAGCAATTTGCCCATGATCACTCAATGAGAGATCGAAGATCGAGTGTTCGCCGGCCTCGTCGAGGCCCACGGTCAGCACTCCCGCTTCCTTCATAGCCGCTAGAGAAGCGGGAATTCCACCAACCACGCTGATTGGAACGTGTTCGACGGCACCGGCCGCTGTTTTTGTGACCGTCGGGCTGACATGGGCGGATCGGTGACGACCCAGCACCACACCCGTGACACCGGCGCACTCGGCCGTCCGGAGAATCGCGCCGAGGTTGTGCGGGTCGGTCACACCGTCGAGCACCACGAGAAACGCCTTCGGGTCGGCGATCAACCGGTCGAAGTCCGCCTCGGAGAGCGCGGTGGCCCTTGCGATCACACCCTGATGGGAGTCGGTGACCGCCTCCGACTCGAGATGGCGGCGGCTGACCTTTCGGAACCCGACGCCGAGCTCGTTGGCCAGCTCCTCAATGTCGACGAGGATGTCGGCCGGAGCCAGGTCCTCGATCATCAGGACCTCCCGAACCGGACGTTTCCCGGCCAACAGCAGCTCCCGGACGGCCTGGCGGCCTTCGACCTGGTCGCCGCCGAGGCCCTTGACCCGCCGCCGATTCGCCCGGCCGCCACTCGAACCGTCACGACCGTCGCCTCGGGACGGACCGCCGCCGGATGACGAACGCTGCTGACGGCCCGACCCTCCGCCGGCGGAACGCCGACCGCCTCGGCCCGCTCCGTGCCTGGCCGATGGACCCCGTCCGGACGACTTCTTCGGTGATCGTCGACTCATCGGTCGCCTTCCATCTCGTGGTTCTGCAACAGGGCCACGGCGTGACACTGCACGCCGCCCGCCAGCCCGGCGACGCCTTCGGTGCGTTTCCCCTTGATCGACACGGGTGCGCCGACCGCTCGGGCCAGATTGCCGGCCATCGTCTCGCGATGTGGGGCGATCTTCGGGTGGTCGAGGATGACGGTGCAATCGAGGTTGACGACGTCCCACCCGGCGGCTGCGACCCGCGCTGCGGCCTCGGTCAACATCGCCAGGCTGTCACTTCCCGCCCACTCCGCGTCGGTATCGGGAAACAGCCCACCGATGTCACCGAGCCCGGCGGCGCCGAGCAGGGCGTCGACGCAGGCGTGGGCGATCACGTCGGCGTCACTGTGGCCCCGAAGCCCACGCTCGTCGTCGAAACGCACACCGGCCAGCACAAGCGGTCTGGTCGGGTCGTCGTCGTACGGATGCACGTCGAAACCCTGACCGACACGAATCTGCGGCTTCGCCGATCCTGACGTCTCAGACAACACCTTCGGTCACCTCGACCCTCGACCACGTTGACACTGTGCTCCTGCGGGCCGGCGAAACCACCGCTCACCCACGGACCGATGTCCGATCGTAGCGGCATCGGCGACGTCGTCCCCGCGGCGCCCGACCCCAGGCCCGGGCGCCGAATCTGTGAAACAGACACGACAACCGCCGCTATCGCGTAGACTGATTGACGGCCTGGGCTCCTTGCGGTGCCCGGCCACCGAGCACTTTTCACGAACGTAAGCAACGAGCAATCGCTGCGAACACAGAGAGGGTCCGGGTACCGGCCGAGAAGGATCGGGCTCGCCCCCTGACACACGGGTTCTTGTCATGAACGGCACCGAAACGCTGAGATCCGTCGAACTCTTCCGAGATCTCGACGACGCCACCCTGGCCGAACTGGCCACCCACACCGAACGGCGCCGGCTGGCGAGGGGCGACGTGATCTTCGGCGAGAACGACGAACCGTACGAGCTTTTCGTCGTCGTCTCCGGACGTGTGGCCATGGTCAACCGCTCGATCGACGGCCGCGAATCGGTCGTCGCCCTCATGGAGGCCGGGGATCTGTTCGGAGAGATGCCGATGTTCGACGGCCTGCCCCGCTCCACCGACGCCCGGGTGCTCGAACAGTCCGAAGTTCTCGCCATTCCCTACGAACCGGTGAAGACGCTCTACGCCGAGCGGCCCCGGCTCCTGTGGCGGGTGGTCGAGATGCTGGCCCACCGGGTGCGGCA
>JAOUGG010000626.1 GCA_029857855.1 Acidimicrobiia bacterium
CCGGTCGGATGCGGGTGGCCCCGTTCTCGGCGGTGAAGTCGGTGAGGGCCCACATCGTGTTGCACTGCACGTGATAGTCGTCGGGGAAGGGAAAGAAGTCGAACGCCATCTGATCGCGGTGGAGCTGCTGATCGGTTTCGCCCGGCTCGATCGAGATGATCTGGGTGAGGTGGAGCTGGAAGGTGGTGGCGTGACCGAGGAAGTCGTCGACCACGCCCAGCACCGTCGGGTGCATGATGAGGGTCCGGGCGGTCGGGCAGCGGGCCACCAGCGCGCCGGTGCGGCGGGTGTGCACCCCGTCGTAGTGGTCACGACCGTGGGCCGACCGGCTGACGTAGGGTTCGACCTCGGCCGCCAATGCGTCCATGGTTTCGTCGCCGACCAGGTTCTCGACGATGGCGTAGCCGTGCCGCAGGAGATGGGCGCTGACCACGGCCGGGTCGGTATCTGGGCTGAAACGGGAAACGGCCACGTCGACCAGAATGTCATCCCCTACATCGTCGAGCCAAACCTCTAGCCTTGGCCCCATGGAGCCACCGTGGCAGCGCCGTCTGGCGGTAAAGGTCACCAAGGACGCCGAGCGCCACATCCGGGCCGGTCACCCTTGGGTCTTCGACCGGTCGGTCGAGTCGGCCAAGCCCGGCGGGCCCGGTGATCTGGCCGTCATTTTCGACCACGAACGCCGGTTTCTGGCCATCGGACTCTACGACCCGACATCACCTCTGTCGATCCGGATCCTGCACACCGGCAAGCCGCAGACCATCGACGCGCAGTGGCTCGTCGAAGCCATCGGCGCCGCTATCGAACGACGACGTCCGCTCCTCGACAAAGCGGCCAGCGGTGAGACCACGGCCTTCCGCCTGGTGCACGGCGAGAACGACGGACTCGGCGGACTGGTCATCGATCAGTACGGCTCGAACCTCGTGCTGAAGCTCTACACGGTGGCCTGGCTGCCGTGGCTCGACCATCTGGTGGAGGCGGCTCGGACCGCTGCGGGCGGTGGCGACCCGGCCACCGGTGGTCGGGTCGACCGGGTGGTGCTCCGGCTGAGCCGGCAGGTCGCGGCCGGCGGATCCCGCAGCGACGGTGAGGTGCTCATCGGTTCGGTCCCCGACGGGCCGGTCACCTTCGCCGAAAACGGGCTGCACTTCCAGGCCGACCTCATCCATGGTCACAAGACCGGCCATTTCCTCGATCAGCGCGACAACCGACGAATGATCGGATCGCTGGCCGCCGGGCTCGACGTCCTCGACGTCTTCGCCTGCACCGGCGGGTTCTCGGTACACGCCGCTGCAGGCGGGGCGGCCACCGTCATGTCCGTCGACGCCAGCCGCCCGGCGCTGAACTCGGCGAAAGCCAACATGGCGCTCAACCCCGCCACCGCCGCGACCACCCATCAAACCCGGGCCGGCGACGCATTCGCTGTTCTAGAGAATCTGGTGGCCGACGGCGCGGAGTTCGGCCTGATCGTCGTCGACCCACCGGCCTTCGCCCAGCGGAGGTCGCAGGTTCCCGGGGCACTGTCGGCCTATGAACGGCTGGCATCGCTTGCCGGACGCCTCGCCGCACCCGGCGGTCTGATCCTGCAGGCATCCTGTTCGAGCCGAATCGACGACGACCAGCTGGTCGGCGCCGTCGCTTCCGGTCTTCGCCGGGCCGGGCGAACCTGGAGCGAGGTTCGCCGCACCGGGCAGCCCATCGACCACCCGATCGGATTCGCCCAGGGTCGCTACCTCAAGGCGGTGCTGGTCGAAGCGGGCTGAACACCCGACGCGCTATCGTTACGCCATGGCGCCACGACCGGTCGGCTATTCCGGCAGCCCGCTGGCGAAGAAGCTCGGCATCAAACCCGGTCACACGGTCGCCGTTCTCGACGAGCCCGAGGGCTTTCGGGAATGGCTCGAACCGCACGAGGCCAGGCTCCGCAAATCATTGGGGCGGGACCCGGACGTCGTCGTGGCCTTCGCCACCAGCCGACGGGTTCTCGAGAGGCGGATCCTCGCTGCGTCGGAGGTCATCTTCCCCGACGGTTCCCTGTGGGTCGCGTGGCCGAAGAAGGCCTCGAAGGTGCCGACTGACATCACCGAGGACGTCGTCCGTGAGCTTGCCCTTCCGCTCGGTCTTGTCGACAACAAGGTCTGCGCGATCAGCGAGATCTGGTCGGGGTTGAGGCTGGTGTGGCGCCGATCGGAACGGTCCCGGCGGGGGTAGACATCCCGGCCGAGCCGGTCGACATGTGACGAAACGGTGAAAAGGTCGTATTCTTCATCTCGGATGCCTTCCGATGAAGATGCGTGGCGAAGGATCGAGGCTTGACGCCGGAACGATCCGGCTGACGAGACATGTGGCATGGAGATTGGATCTACTGACAACAACGGTGTGCACCAAGGCCTGTTCCTGACCGTCGCCGGGGTCGGTGACCGCGTGGTATTCGCCGACCCTCGGGGCACGGTGAGCGACGCCATCCGGGGCCTCGGCGGCTCCGAAGGCGACGTGATGGTGGTGCAGCGCACGGGCAACGCCCTGATGCCGTCGGGCCTGCTCGGGCCTTCCGACATCCGGTCCGGAGACGTCGTGACGCTCGAAGCAACGGTGGAGGCAGAGGCACCGGAAACGGCCATCGGTGCCGTCACGGTGTCGTTTCTCACCGGGCCGAATCGGGGTGAGCGGCTCATGCTGGCGCCCGGTGAGAGCCGCATCGGCCGGGCGGCCGACAACGACATCATCATCGTCGACCCTGGCGTGTCCCGCTATCACGCCACCATCACCGTCGACAGCGTGTCGGTCTGTGTCGCCGACGCCGGGTCGACCAACGGTGTGCTCGTCGGTGACGACGTGGTCACCGCACCGTTGCGGCTGACCTCCGGTGAGCGCATTCTCGTCGGTCAAACGTGGTTCGCCGTGACCTTCGAGACCGCGGCTCGGGCCGATCGACCGTGGAACGACGGCGAAGCCGACGCCCGACGAATTCTCGTCTCACCCGGATCCGTCCCCTACCGGCCGTACAGGGGGGAGCGGATCATCTTCCCCGGTCCGCCCGAACGCCACCGCGGGTGGCGCCGCAGCTCGG
>JAOUGG010000627.1 GCA_029857855.1 Acidimicrobiia bacterium
GGCCAGCTTGGAACCGACGTTACCCAGTCCGATAAAGCCAACGATCATCGATGAGACTCCTGTTTGGTTGGGGGCCCGATCCTGCGATCAGAACCGCTGAAGGTAGTCGCTCGCCGCAGGTTCGCCGAGGCGTGCGAGGTCGGTGGCGACCCGCTCGTCTCGAACCGCCCGGCGGGGATGGTGAAATCCCTCACCGGCGACAGGTTCGCCGGGATGGCCGACAATGTACCGGGCCAGCCGTTTGGCGTGCGGAGTGAGCGTGGTCCATGTTTCGTACGACATCGAACGCTGCAGCGCCTCGCTCCGAAACCACGGCGCGAAGTACTCGACGTTCGGCATCGCCCGCACCTCCCGGGACAGGTTCGGTGTGCCGCCATGCCAGCATCTGGCATCTCGGATGATGGCCGAGCCCGCCGGTAGGGGGCAGACCGTGCTGAACCGCATCCACTCCGGCTCGTCGGCCAGGCTGGGGATCGGGGCCCGGGAGCGATGCGTGCCCGGGATCTGGCGGATCGGCCCGTTCTCGGGCGTGAGGTCGACGAGCGGGAAGTTGATGTGCACCACCGGTACCGGCAGGTCACGAACCGAGACGCCTCCGACTGGATCGTGCAGCTCGGTCCACACGTTGTCGGAATGAAGACCCTGATATTCGATCGCTCCCGGGAAGGCGATGTCACCCCCACATCCGTACACGATGTAGTTGGCCGAGCCGAAGATGGCGGTCAGGATCGGGGTCGTGGTGGGCATGTCGATGAGTTCGCACCATTCGGATCGGTGGAACAGGTGCCGCGACGCCGAGGTGCCGCCGAAGGAGTAGCGATGGGGAAGCCCACCGGCGCCGCCGCCTACGGAGGCGTCGGGGTCGGCGTCGACGAGCTGTTCGATTACGGCGGCGGCGGCGTCTCGCAGCCGTTCGAGCTGGTCGAGGGGAAGGGCGTTGCCCACAGCGACGAAGCCGTCACGGTGGAACAGCGCCGCAGCCCGATCGACCTCGCCGGGCTCGCACAACTCCAGTCCGCAGATCCCGTTTCGCTCCCACATCCGCGCCCGAAGCGTTGCCACGTCGGGGTCGTCGTAGCGCCGCGTCCAGGTCGCGCAGCGCGGGTCGCCGGCCACCAGGTTGCGATGCTCGGGTGTGGTCTCGATGTCGACCTCGCCGACCGGCGTGTCGAGACCGAGCGGGTTGTCGTTGGTGGCCCCGGTGGCGAGCCGTCGGTTGTGGAAGCCGTTCGGCGGCACCGACTCGTTCCATCCGAGCCCGGCGAGTCTGCTCGCTTCCACCCATCCTCCATCGCAGGTCAGATCGTAGGCATCGATGCCGTAGGCCAACAGTAGCTCCGGCAACGACCGTGGTGGATATCAGGTCACGTCGAGACCGCGCGGACCGTCCCGGTGACCGGGTCGACCTCGACGGTTTCGCCGGACCGGATCGTGGCCACGGCGTGTCGGCAACCGACGACGGCCGGAAGGCCGAGTTCTCGGGCCATCACTGCAGCGTGGCACAGCAGCCCGCCCTCCTGCACCACCACCGCCCCGGCGATCGACAGAACCGCGTTGAACGACGGGCTGGTCCAGGCGGTGACGAGGACATCGCCCGGCTCGATCTGGTCGATCGCCTCGGCCGCGTCGGAGACGACTCTTGCCGTTCCGACGTAGCGGTCCGTGCCGATCCCGAGCCCGGTGAGGGCGTCGGTGGTGGGACCCGGGTCGCCGATTTCGTCGACCAACTCGGGTTCGAGCAGCTGGGCGGTGGCGAGAATGATGTCCATCATCCGCCGGATCGACGGTGGTAGCGGCGACGTGTCGGGTTCGACGACCGGGGCACCCAACACGTCGGGCGCTTCGAGCGTCGCCTCCCAGCGGCGGTGGGCGGCCCGCTCGATCAGCTCGTCGGCCGTGGGGGTGGCCGAACCGTCGAGTACGTCGGCCAACTCGTCGATGTCGAGTTCGAAGACATGGTCGGCCGCGGCGAGTCTGTCCCGATCGGCCAGCCGGCGCCCGGCGGCCAGGTAGGCCCGGCGGGTGAGCCCCGCCGGCCAGGCCCAAGTCAGCGGCCCGTTGTCGTCGCGCATCCCGTACGCCGATCGGGCCGACGCCAGCAGCTCATCGAACAGCTGCGGATCATCGGCCTTCGCCCGGAGTGCGGCGACGTCGGTCTCCGTCGGTGACTCCTCGCCGACCGCGCGGACGGAACGGCGAACCAGAGTGATCACGGCGGCCGGCAGCTCGTGGAGCGTCAGGCCCTCGATGTCGTAGTCGGTCACGAGACGGTGGCCGAACTCCGCCAGGTACTCGTCGAGTGCATCGGCTGCTGCGGGCACCGAACGGATCTCGGCCGTGGTTTGCACGGCGGCCGGGTCGACGCCACCGCCGCACAAGGCGTCGGCGATGCGGGCTCCGTGGCGGGCGGCTGCGGTCGTGGCCGGCGACGACCCCCTCAGCAGGCTCATGACGGCGACCTCGTCGATGCTCCACCGTCGGGCGTGGATGAGTAGGTCACCGATGGGGCCGAGGTCGTTGGCGTGCAGCTCGTGATGGCGGCGCCATCCGGCAATGAGCCGCTCGGCGAGCTGACGAAGGTGGTCGGCCAGTTCGCCGTCGTCGAGCTCGTCGGGATCGACGGCCTGGAGGGCGATGTTGGCGTCGATCCACTCGAACCGCTCGACTGCGTTCCAGTGGGCGATGTCGGCCTCGAACTCCCGCTCGGTCAGGACCCGGCGGGCGATCCGCTCCCGCCGCCTGAATGCCGGATGGAGGCGGCTCACCAGCCACAGCAGCGGTGCCGGTGGCAGCCGGCCGGTGTCACGATCGGGGGCAATGAGCGGCACGACTCGGCGGTAGAGCGCGCCGTTGACGAACTGGAGGTCGATCGATCCGACCGCTCCGCCGAACCGCTCCATCACCGTGCGGTACACGGGCTCGGTGTGTTCGCCGGCGATGCGGCGGTACAGGCGGGTCGGTGCGGGCGCGCAGTGCGAACGATCACAGATCCAGGTTCCGGCACCCGGCGGTGTCCAGGTCGGAGTCCGCATTGTGGTTGTCATGGCTCATCTCCGCTCGATTCGACGG
>JAOUGG010000035.1 GCA_029857855.1 Acidimicrobiia bacterium
CCGTCCCACAGGTCGAGTTCGGCGGCGATGCGGCGATTGAGGTCGTTGGTGGTCAGGAACCGGCGGAAGGCGTCGGAGGTGGTGGCGAAACCGAAGGGTACGCGCACCCCGGTGCCGCTGAGCTGCTGGTACATCTCGCCCAGCGACGCGTTCTTCCCGCCGACCGACCCGACGTCGTCGATCGAGATCTCGTCGAACCAGCTGACGTTTTCGAACCGGGGGCGCTCGGGATCGCCAGGGCCGGCGTGTTCGCCGTCGTCCGCCGGTCGGGGTGGTTGGGTGGTGGTGGCGTCTGCCATGTCGTTCACCTCGTTCCGTCGCCGTGAACGACGACCGTGGGGACTTGCGGATGATGGATGAGGGCGCTCGACACGGCGCCGAGCACCAAGTGGGGGACCGGGCCGAGGCCTCGGGCTCCGATGACGAGGAGATCGGCGTCGACGCCGGCGAGATTGCGCAGAACGATCCGGGGATTCTCGGCCACGGCGTGGATCTTGATGGAGGGGCCGTCGTAGGGGTAGCCGGTGACCCGGGCCACCGCCGCCTCGACCCGGTCCCGGATCTGCTTCTCCTCGACGTCCGGTGTCGGGCGGCCGAGGCCCGGCTGCTCGTCGTCGACCGGATCGACGGTCGGGCGGGCCCCAACGGCGTGGATTCGCCCTCCTTCGGCCACATGGTCGATGGCCCAGCGCAGTGCCCGGTCACCGTGTTCGGACCCATCGACACCGACCACGACCTTGGACAACGGCCGGTCGACCGGAGCGTTGGCCGGGATGATGGCAACCGGCACCGAGGCGTGCTGGGCGCAGTGGGAACTGATCGACCCGAGTGGATCGGCCACGGCGCTGCTTCGACCTCGTGTGCCCACCACGAGGAGTCGGGCCCCCACTGCGACCTCGCACAGCATGACCCCTGGGTGGCCTTCGAGAAGGTGGGCCCGGTGGATCAGGTCGGGGTTGGTGGCGCCGACCGCCTTGGTGAGATGGCACTCGGCCGCTCGTCGGATCGTCGATCGGGCGACCCTGGTTCCGTACCAGGCGTCGAGCTCGGACCGGGTGGGCTGCTGAAAGACGTGGACGAGGCTCACGGGACCCAAGGCGTCGGACTTGGCCACGGTCCAGGCAAGCGCGTGGATGGCGCCGGGCGAACCGTCGACGCCGACGATCACCGAGGAGGCATCCGAAGAGTCCGGCAAGGCGAAGGGGGCCATGATCTCAGGTTCATTCGGCGGCGGCGAACAAGGAAGGGCCCTCTGTCACTTTTTGCCGAAAGTCACGAGGCCTCGGTGCCGATCACTCGAAGCGTCGCCGCTGCCGTTCGTCGATCCTTGCGGCCAGGGCGGCGGCTTCGGTCCGGCGGGAGATGCCCAGCTTGGTGAACAGGTTCGACACGTAGTTCTTGACCGTCTTCTCGGCCAGGAACATCTCCTCGGCGATCTGGCGGTTCGACAGACCTTCGCCGATCAGCTCGAAGATGCGGTTCTCCTGGGGGGTGAGGGTCAGCAGCAGGCCCTCATCGCTGTCACGTAGCCGTCGGATCCGGAACCGGATGTCGGCCTGGTCGAGCAGCACGGCCCCGGTCGCCACCTTCCTGATCGATTCGACCAGGTCGTTGCCCGCCACCTTCTTCAGCACGTAGCCGGCGGCCCCGGCCATGGCGGCGTCGATCGCGGCGTGGTCGTCGGCGAACGAGGTGAGCATGAGGCACGCGACCTCGGGGTGCTCCGATCGGATCTCGCGGCACACCTCGATCCCGGTGCCGTCGCCGAGTCGCACGTCGAGCACGGCCACATCGGGCCGGCACGCCTCCAGTGCATCCAGGGCCTCGGCGGCCGAACTCGCCTCGCCGACGACCTCGATATCGGCGTGGCTGTTGAGGAGATCGATCAGGCCCCGCCGCACGATCTCGTGGTCGTCGAGCAGGAAGACCCGGATGACACCGCGCTCGCGTTCGACCGCCGGCGTGTCCGCCATCATGCCGGTGGACCTCATCGGACGTGGGCGGCCGGCCGCGGGGCTGTCCTCGTTGCCATGTCCTCATTCTCCGCCCACCGTCCAGCCTGCCGTTAGAGCCTAAGGTCCCGCCTTAATCCGGGGACCTTCGGCCCTGGAGCAAGCGACGTCCGGGGCGCACACTGTTGAGGAGTCGAGAGGAGGCTTTCATGTTTGACCGTCTACTCGTGCCGCTCGACGGCACCCACGGGGCGACGTCGGCGCTTGGAATCGCCGAGGTACTGGCTGATCGCTGGGACGCCGACATCACCGTTTTGACGGTGCTCACCAAGGAGAACGAGCGGCTGGGGCTCGACGAGATCGTGGCCCGCCAGGTCGCCGGGGTCCGCCACGCCCGGGAGATCGACATCCGGCCCGGCTCGTACACGCTGGCCGATGACATCGCCACCGTGTTCGAACAGGAGGACGACACCCTCCTGGTCATGAGCACCATGGCCCGAGGTCGGGTGGCGGGGTTGGCCGCCAACGTAGCCGAAGAGGTGATGCGGCAGGTCCGGGAGCCGATGCTGCTCGTCGGCCCGTCTGTCGAGCTACCCGACGAATGGCCCGAAGGTGATTTGATGATCTGCGTCGACGGCTCCGACTTCGCCGATACGATCCTGCCGGTGGCCGCCCGCTGGGTTGATGCGCTGGAACTGAACCCGATGATCGTCGGAGTCATCGATCCGTCGAAGGTCCCCGCCGGGGTGTCTCCGGCCTATGAGAACAACGCCGTCGCCCGGGTGGCGAGCGGCTTGAGGGATCTGACCGATCGGCCGGTCAACTACGACACACTGCACGGGTCCGATCCGGCGGAGGCCATCGTCGACTACGCCCGGAAGGGTAACGCCGCGATGCTGGCGATGGCCACCCACATCCGTACCGGGGTCGACCGTGTGCTGCACGACAGCGTGGCCATGGCCGTCGTTCGCACCGCCACGTGCCCGGTGCTGGTCAACCGGCCGCCCGTGGATCCCACGAGGTAACGGCGGAACAGCCAACAATCGAAAAGGGGAGGACCATGACCTCGACCACGAGCAAACCGATCGACGAGATCCCGGCTCGCGGTCCGTCATCGGGCATGGTCGTCGGGGTCGACGGGTCCGGCCCCTCGATCCATGCGCTGCAGTGGGCGGCCCGGCGAACCGACCGGTTCGGTCCGATCCAGCCCGTGATCGCCTGGCACTATCCGTGGTGGAGCTACATCGGACCGGCGGTCCCGCATGCCGATCCGTTCGAGGAGGCGGCTCGGGCGGAGGTCGACCAGGCTCTCAGCTCGGTCCGGTCGATGCATCCCTCCGACATCGCCGAGCCGATCGTCGTTCGGGCTCGGGCGGCCTCGACCCTGATGGAGATCGGTGCATCGGCCGGACTGATCGTCGTCGGAACCCGTGGTCGGAGCGGTCTCACCGACGGGTTCGTCGGATCCGTCGCTTCGGGCGTCGTGGCCCGGTCGCAGGTTCCGGTCGCCGTCGTACCTCCGTCGGCCCCGCTCGACGATCATCACCGTCGAGTGATCGTCGGCATCGACGGCTCACCCAACTCGATCCAGGCAATGCAATGGGCTGCCGCCAACGTCCCCGTCACCTCGGTGATCGAAGCGGTGCATGTGTGGGCGCCGGAGCCGAAGCCTCCCGCACTGTCGTCGGCCCAGCATGAGGCCGTGCACAAGGCCCGGGCCCGCCTGGTGCTTGACGAGACGCTGTCGCAGGTGGCCAAGGCCGGCCCGGTCGAACCGCCGGTCCGGACCCACCTGGTCCAGGGCGACCCCAGATCCGTGTTGCGGGAGTGGTCGGCCAGATGCGACCTCCTCGTACTCGGAGCGCGCGGCCGCGGTACGGTGGCCCACCTTCTCGTGGGTAGCGTCACCACCGCCCTGGTCCAGCGGCCGCGCGCCACCACCGTCGTCATCCCCACCGAGGGCTGATTTCGGGACTTTGTCGCCGTCCGGCTACAGAAGTGCTGTTGTCGTCGAACGGGGACATCACCTGGAGCGGCCGACTTTTCGACTCATGTCAGCGTGGCGGCGATGCCCTTGGTCCATTGCTCGATCTCGTCCCAGTCGCGTAGATCGCTGTCCTGGGCGCCGACCCAGCCGGCCATGAACCGCTCCCTGCTCGGCAGGCGGTCGAGTTCGAGTCGGCCACCGAACAGGTGGTGGTCGACGGCACCGGTCAGGGACGTGAGCCGCTCGACCACGTCGCCTCGGATTGGTTCATCCGGTGTGCCTGGACCGAACGGGCCGCTGCTGAACAACCACGTCGGCTTCGACCGGATCTCTGCAGCGTGTTCCTCCACGAACGTGACCGCCGAGTCGAGCCATTCGCCGAAGTAGACGCTGCTGCCGATGATGTGGGCGCCGTAGGGCGAAAGATTGAACATCTGGTCGGGCTGGCTGACGTCGACGTCGAGCCCTTCGGCCCGCAGGGTTGCGGCCATGGCCCGGCCGATCTCGGCGGTTCCGCCGAACCGGCTGGCGGGGACGATGAGCACTCGCATGGTGAACCTCCGACTCCGGTTTCACCATCACCCGAAACGCCCGGCCCCGCCAGGGACCTTGGGCCCTGGCTCAAACCGTCGGATCGATTCACGATGCGAACAACGTTCGATAAAGATCCTGTTTGAGCCCGTGAACTCTGAACCAATTACCGTCTATCTCGTCGAAGCGTCCGAGGAGACCCGGACCCTGGTGGCCGGATTCCTCGAACGGTCCGGTCGTATTCGAGTCGTGGGATCCGCGGCCGATTCGGCGAGTGCGGCTGCACCCGTCCGGCAACTGGATCCCGACGTCGTGGTCGTCGACCGGTTCCCCGGCTCTGAGCTGTTGAGCGCCGACCACCGGGTGGTGCTGCACGCGACCACCGTCCCGGAACGAACGGCCAACGAGCTGCAGCGGGCCGGGATCCACGCCATCGTGTTCAAGGAGGTGGGCATGCTCGGCGAACTCGTCGACACCGTGCTCCACACCGCCGGCCAGGCCGTTCCCGCCCATTCCACCGCGGCCACCGATGGGGGAGGCTTGTGACCGGGCTTCAGGGCCGATCGAAAATGTGGGCCCGCCAGATCAGTTCGGCCCCGCCCCCCGGCCCCGGGCGGATCTCCATGTCGGCCGACAGGTCGGCTGTCCGGCGCTCTAGAGCGCTGTCCCGCTGACCGTCGAGGTAGCCAATCGAGGGTTCGACGTCGGCTGCGAATCCCCGACCGTTGTCGATCACCCGCAGTGCGACCTCGTTGCCGTCGAACTCGGCGATCACCTGCACGGCGGTCGCCTCTGCGTGTTTGGCCACGTTGGCCAACGCCTCGCCGGCGGCCGTCATCAGCCGGTGGCGAAGTTCCCGGCCGATGCCGTCGATGCCGGGCACGACCCGGATCGTCGGCCGGAAGCCGAGCGATCCCTCTGCTGCGCCGGCCACCTGGCCCAGTTCATCGGCGACGGTGACCTCATCGGCCGTCTTGTAGATGTTGAAGATCGCCTCTCGGAGCTGATGGATGGCAGCATCGACCTCGTCGGCCGACTCCAGAAGCCGGGTCCGAACCGGTCCGTCGTCGGTGCGGGCGGCCAGCGCCTGCAGACCGAGGCCCGTTGCGAACAGCATCTGGATGACCGTGTCCTGAAGGTCGCGGGCGATCCGTTCCCGCTCGTGCATGAGATTCAGCAGTTCCCGGGTCGTGTGCAGCTCGGTCTCGGCGGCGAACCGGGTGATGGCATACCCGATCGCGCGGGCGAGCAGCTCGGCGTCCATGGTGCGCTTGGTCAGATAGTCCTGCGCCCCCCGTTGCACCGCCTCCAGCGCAACCAGCGGATCGTCGAGACCCGAGAGCACGACCACCGGCGCCGGATCGGGGCGGTCGAGCATGGCGTCGACCGAGGCCAGCCCGGTCGAGTCGGGAAGGGTCAAGTCGAGCAGGACACAGTCGAAGTGGAGGTCCGTCGCCAGCCGGAGCGCCTCGGTCAGTGTCGTCGCCCACTCGACGTCGAACCGGACGTCGGGATGGGACGTCAGCTGGTGGACCACCATGCGGCGATCGAGCTCGTTGTCCTCGACAAGGAGTACCCGAACCGATCTCGCCTCGATCACGACCGCCTCTGCGGTGCGGAGCGGCGGATGACGATCTCAAGCATCGTTCCCCGACGTCTGATCCTCTGTGACCTTCGGCAGGGTGAAGCTGAAGGTGGCCCCGTGCTCCGGTTCCGACTCGACCCAGATCGTGCCGCCGTGACGTTCCACGATCCGCTGGCACAGCGCCAGGCCGATACCGACCCCGTCATAGCCGGGATGGGCGCGACTGAACAGCTCGAAGATCCGCTCGTGTTGCTCGGGATCGACACCGATCCCGTTGTCGGAAACCGAGAACACCCAGCCGCCATCGGTCTCCTCGGCCCGGAACTGAATCATGGGCGGTCGGTGCGGAGCTCGGTATTTCAAGGCGTTCTGCAACAGATTTTGGACGAGCTGACGAAGCTGGATCTCGTCGCCGATCACCGTCGGCAGTTCGCCGGCCTCCACTGTGACACCGGCGTCCTCCAGCTCCAGGCGAAGCTGCCGGAGGACATCGGCGGCCAGATGCCCGAGATCGACGGGGACCGGCGGCCGGCTGACCCGCTGGCTCCTCGAATACGACAACATCCCGTGGATGAGATGCTCCATGGTGTCGACGGCTTCGATAACGAGATCTCGCAGCTCGACGGCCTCGTCGTCGAAGCCCCGCCCGATCGATCGGGCGAGATGGACGTTGAGCAGTTCGAGACCCTGACGCACATTGCGTAGCGGAGCCTGCAGATCATGCGAGACGATGTAGGCGAACTGTTCGAGGTCACGATTCGAGCGGCCGAGCTCCGCCAGCGACCGCTCCAGCTCGGCGGTGCGTTCCGCCACCTGCTGCTCCAAGGCCTCGTTGGCCAGCCGCAACCGCCCCTCGTCGGCTTGTCGCCTCGACAGGTCGTGCAGGATCCCGGTGAACAGGTGGCCCTCGCCGGTGACCACCTCGCTCACGGCGAGTGCCACCGGGAAGGTCGAGCCGTCGGCCCGACGGGCCTCGACCTCGCGGCCGATCGCGATGACGTGAGCCTCGCCGGTGGCCAGATAGCGGCGGATGTGCTCGCCGTGCTCACTGCGATGCGGTTCGGGCATCAGCATGCTCACGTCGGAGCCGATCAGGTCGTCCTCCGAATACCCGAACAGCGCAAGCGTTGCCGGGTTGACCAGCACGATCGTGCCGGTTTCGTCGATGACGATGATCGGGTCGGCCCCGGTGGTGAGGACCGAGTGCCACAGTTGCTCACTCCAGGCCCCATCGTCGGCCGATAACGGGGTCATCCGGCCAGTGTTGCGGCCGCCGACCGGCGGCGCAACCCCAAACCCCGACCAAGTTCACGTCCACCGGCGTTCGATTCGCCTCAACGAACAGCCGTCGCGGTCGATGGGCTGTTGTCATGGAGCTTTCCGCCCCGCTTACCGTTCAGGCCAACCGGTTCACGCTTGACGCGGGCCAACGCACGGTGCTCATCTGCGCCCAGGACGACCGACGCCGCAACAAGCTGAGCCGCACGGTCGAAGCCGGAGGCTGGGTTCCCGTGCCAACGGCCAGTGCATCGGAGGCACTGGCCGCTCTCGAATCGGCCCCGCTGAGCCTCGTCGTCCTGGCTGTGGAGGAGTTCGACGGCCCCGAACTCAAGGTCCTCGACGAGCTGCGGGCGGACCCTGACGGCAATCGGGTTCCTGCGGTTGTGGTGACCGACCGGCGAGATCAAACGGTGGTTCTCGAGGCGTTCGGTCGTCGGGCCGATGACGTCATCAGCGGCCGCGTTACCGACGATGAGTTCATCGCCCGGCTGGCCGTGCGCATGGACCGACCGCCGCTGCCGCGATCCGAGTTGCTCCGGGACCCGATCACCGGAGCGCTCACGCCCGAAGCCCTGTACCGGCAGATCGATCTCGAACTCGAACGGGTTTCCCGCGGTGGCCGGATCGGCACCCTGGCCTACCTGGCGCTCGACGAGCTGCCCGGGGTGCAGGCCGGTCTGGGGCCACGGGCCCGCGACGAGCTGCTCGCACAGGTGGTTCGTCTGGTCGAGGCCGACGGTCGCCAGCTCGACCACATCGGGTTCGACCGCGGGGCTCTGGTTCTGCTTCTCCCCGACACACCGGCCAAGGGTGCGCAGATCCGCCTCGAGCGGCTCTCGAGGCTCGTGCACCGACACGCCTTTTCCGTGGACGGTGCTCCGATCCGCCTGACCCCACTCATCGGTCATGCCCAGCTCGAGGCCCGGCTGCCGCGCCTCGAACTGGAGGACCGGGCGTGGACGGCACTGTCGTACGAGGCGGATCAACTCGATCTCCACCCGACCCGGTGGCGATCGGCCATGTTCCGCAAGCAGGATGACTTCGGTCCCGTCAGGGCCGCGTTCGAGCGTGTCCGCACCCCGCTCCAGGTCACCGCCCAACAGCTCATCTGCATGGTGGTCCCGTTCTTCACCTACGTCATCCTCGACCGGGTCGGTCTCGACATCACCGGTTTCGTCTACCTGACCCTCGTCGCCGCCCTCGCGCTCACCGCCGCGCTCATCTGGTTCGAGTGCCTGGCCGCCCGCAACCCGCCCGAGCCGCCGCTGGCACCGTCGGGACCGCCGCCGAAGGCCTCCGCCATCATCGCCGCCTACCTGCCAAACGAAGCCGAGACGATCGTCGAGACCATCGAGGCGTTCCTGTCCCAGGATTATCCCGACCTGCAGATCATCCTCGCCTACAATACGCCGCGTCCGATGCCGGTCGAACGTGAGCTGCAGGCCATCGCCGAGCGGGATCCCCGCTTCGAGCCTCTGCGGGTCGAGGGCTCGGTTAGCAAAGCCCAGAACGTCAACGCCGCCGTGACCCAGGTCCGCGGCGAGATCGTCGGCATGTTCGACGCCGACCATCATCCCAGCCCTGGATCCTTCCACCGAGCCTGGCGGTGGTTGGCCGACGGGGTCGACGTGGTGCAGGGCCACTGCGTGGTCCGCAACGGTGGTCAGAACCGGCTGACCCGGCTGGTCGCCGCCGAGTTCGAGGTCATCTATGCCGTCTCCCACCCGGGCCGCGCCCAAATGCACGGTTTCGGGATCTTCGGCGGGTCGAACGGCTACTGGCGGACCGAGCTGTTGGAGAGCACCCGGATGCGGGGTTTCATGCTCACCGAGGACATCGACTCCTCGCTGCGAGTCGTGACCGACGGCGGCCGGATCGTCTCCGATCCGGGGTTGACGTCGACCGAGCTCGCACCCGACACCGTCGGGGCGTTGTGGAATCAGCGGCTGCGGTGGGCCCAGGGCTGGTCCCAGGTGTCGCTTCGCCACCTGCCCCATATGACGCAGGGGTCACTCGGCCTCCGTCAACGGATCGGTGCGGCGCACCTGCTCGGGTGGCGGGAGATCTATCCGTGGATCTCCCAGCAGGTCGCTCCGCTGTTCACCTTCTGGTTCCTGCGGGGCAACCCGCCCGTCGACTGGTTCATCCCGTTGTTCGTGGCGACCACCGTGTTCACACTGTCGGTCGGCCCGGCCCAGGTCTGGTTCGCATGGCGCCTCGCCGATCCGTCGATCAAGGCGAATCGATCGTGGTTCTGGCTCTACCTCATCGCCTCCACGTTCGTTTACACGGAGGCGAAGAACATCGTGGCCCGCACCGCCCACATCAAGGAGATCATGCGGGAACGGAAGTGGAAGGTCACGCCCCGGTCGGTGAGCGCCGTCTCGAAGGAGTTGGCCGACCAAGCGAGCTGAGCCTGCGTCGGTCCCCTCGTCAGCCGGAGGCCGATTAAGTCAGCCGGGCACGGTCCAGGTGACAGCCGTTCCGCCGCCGGGCCTCGTCACGATCGTGCAGTTGCCGCCGAGTCGTTGAGCCCGGGCCGCCAGGTTGGCCAGCCCGCTTCGGTTCACCGAGTCCGGGTCGAATCCGATCCCGTTGTCGGTCACCCGAAGCGTTGTCCCGTCGTCACCAACGCTGATGACGACAACGACCCGGTCGGCCTCGGCGTGGCGGGCGACGTTCGACAGCATCTCGGTCAACGTGGGGATCATCTGCTCCAGCACCGGCTCCGGAATGGCGTCGGTGTCCCCCTCGAAGCGCAGGGTCGGCTCGAATCCGAACCACTCCCGGGCTCGGAGCACGGTGTCGGCCAACCTCCGGGCCGATGTGGCCGGCAGGTCGGGGGTGAGGCGGAAGATGGCCGAGCGGAGCTCGGCGATGGCATGGTCGATCTCGGCGATGACCTGGTCGACCCTGCCGGATATCTCCTCGTTGTCGGCCAGGCTCTGAACCGAATGCAAGCTCATGCCGGCCGCGAACAGCCGCTGGATGACCAGATCGTGGAAGTCGTGGGCCATGCGCTCCCGATCCTCGAGAAGGGCGAGTCGGGAGCGCTCCTGGCGGGCCCGGGTCAGCTCGAGGGCTGTGGCCGCCTCCGTGGTCAGCGCCTCGACCATGGCGATCCGCGCCGGGTCGAACCCGTCCTCGGAATCGCTCAGCGCGAACAGCAGCGCCGGGTCGTGAGAGGTGGCGATCCTGACGACTATGCCGCTCATCGGTTCGTTCGGTCGGCGTACGTTGGTGGCCCCGTCGGTTGGATCGATCTCGCCGAAGGGATCGAAGTCGGTGATACGGACGGTCTCCCCGGCCAGCGCCCGTCGCAGCGGTTCATCGGCGGTGACAGTTTCGGGCAGGCGCCGCCTGCTTCCGACCGGATCGGTGGCGATCACCCGATGGCGGTCCCGGCCCTGGTCGGACCCGGCCACGAACGCGAGGTTGCCCCCGGTGAGCAGTCGAGCCCGACGGGCCACCAGGGTCAGGATCTCATCGAGCGGCAGCTCGTCGAGCACCGCGGCCCGAACCTCGGCCAGGCTCTCCATCCACAGGCGAGCCCCTTCACGCTCACCCTCGATACGTTGCCGTTCGGTCAGATCGATGACGTGGATGAGGACCGTCGTCGGCTCATCGGGGTCGGCTTCGAGGATCGAACTGTGAGCCCAGACGGGCACCGACGACCCGTCGGCCCGGACGAGTTGTGTCTCAAAC
>JAOUGG010000629.1 GCA_029857855.1 Acidimicrobiia bacterium
CCTGGCGTGCGCAGCCCCCACGCGGGCCTCGTCTGCATACCTGGTTTGTACATCAACGCTGGCCACACTCACCTACCCTCTGCGGCGTCGTTTGCGTATGGACCGGCGATCAGACTACTCGTCAGGAGTCCTGGGCTGGTGCATGCACAGCAACATGTTGCCAAGCTCTTCCGCACCGCTCCAGATCCACCTGATAGTGTCCAGATCCACCGACGAGGCAGCTTATATCGAAGACCTCCACGGCGCATCCATCTGAACCAAAAACTAGGACTTGGGCTGATGTGCCCGATCGGAGCGGTTTGGCGGCCAGCGGAATCGACCAAGCTGGGTACGATGGCGGCCGGCAAGAAAACTCCACTGATTCAGCAGATTTCAGGACGCCTGACGTGACAGACCGAGCTGACGAGACAACATTCGACCGCCAGAATCCAGACGCTCGGACGACCTCCGGCAGAACAGCGTCGATAGGTATTCTCACCTATAAACGGCCCGACGAGCTGGATCGCTGTCTCGATGCCGTCCTGTCGGCGATCGAGGAGCCGATGCCGGGTTCCTGGTCGGTTGCCGAGGTGCTCGTGATCGACAACGACCCCAAGGGCTCGGCCCGGCCGGTGGTCTCCACAACGGCCGACGCGATGATCGCAGCCATTCCCATCCGCTACGTCCACGAACCAATCGCCGGGGTGGCCACCGCTCGCAATCGGGCTCTGTCGGAGGCTCGCAGTGACGTGCTCGTCTTCATCGACGACGACGAGATCCCCGACGACGGCTGGCCAGATGGACTGCTGACCGTTCTCGATGAAACGGGAGCGGCCATGGTCGGCGGACCGGTGCTGACCGAGTTCACGTCACCACCACCACCGTGGATCGTCGACGGCGGCTTCTTCCGGCGCGAGGTCCCGGAACACCGGTCACCGCAGGAATGGCTCCGCAGCGGCAATCTGGCCATCGATCTGCAGCAGGTGCACGAAGCAGGGCTGCTCTTCGATCCCCGGTATCGGGAAGGGGAGGATTCGGCGTTCACCCGGGCCGCCCGAGCCGCCGGTCTCGACCTTCGCTGGAGTTCCGCCGGAGCGATCACGGAGTTCGTCGGCGCGGACCGGTTCTCTACCGGTTGGCGGTTGCGGCGCGAGTACCGGTCGAACCGGGCGTGGACACGGTCGAGTCTCGACCTCGCCGAGGGGCGAACCGGGCGTGCGGCGGCCCGGGTCCGGGCCCTGGCTGTCGCGGCGGTACGAGCCGCCCAGGGTGTGGCGCGGTTCGCCACAGGCCTCTCTGTCGGCCGGAGCGCGCGTCGAGTCGAGGGGCTGGCCGTCGTGGCCGGCGCTGCCGGCAGAATCGTCGAGATCACAACCTATCGCCGGTCCTGAACCGCCTGATCGCCGGAACCGGGATCAATCCCGATCCGTGACGGTTGTCGTGGCCGGTCCGAGTACTATTACGATTCTGTGATGTATCAGTCCACTGCGACCACGGTCGAGGCGGCCAGCCTTGAAGACTACCTCCGTGCCATCCGGCTACGGAAGTGGCTGGTGTTGGCGTTGGCGTTGCTCGGACTGATCGGTGCGCTGCTGTTCGCCACGAGCCGAACCCCGACGTACACCGCGACCTCGACGGTGCTGCTGCGTGCCTCGCCCTACGGCGCCCGGGTCGCCGACCAGGATGAGCTGCCGAACCTGGAGACCGAGCGGGAGATCATGCTGTCGGACCGCACGAGCGATGCGGTCACCCAGGCCTTGGGCATTCAGGCCACCGGCGACCAGCTGCGCAAGAACCTCGACGTCGAGTTCCGTCCGAACTCCACCGTCCTCACGGTCAACTACACCTCGAACAACGCCCAGGCCGCGGCCACGACCGCCAACGCCTTCGCCGAGCAGTACGCCCGCAACCGCGAAGGCGACGCCACCACCTTCCTCAACGACAACGTACAGTCGCTGCAGACCGATATCACCGCGCTGCAGGCCAGCCTCGACGCGGCCCAGACCGAGCTCAACGAGCTGCGAACCGAACGGGCCCGACGTCTGGTGACCGACGACAACACGGCCGACATCGATGCGGCGCTGTCGGTGGCAAGCGCCGATGTGTCCAACCTGACCACCCAGCTTCGCAACACCGAAACCGAGCTGCGGAGCGTGCTGCAGAAGATCGAAACCCGCCCGACGGCGGCCGAGGTGCTGCGTCCCGCAACCACGCCGGCCTCCCCCGACGGCCTGGGTCTCGGCCCGATCCTCGTCGGCGGTCTGTTCTTCGGTCTTCTGATGGGTGTCGTCGCCGCCTTCCTCCTCGAACGCCTCGACACGACGGCCCGCGACGAGGACGACGTCGCCCTGGCCCTCGGAACCAGCGTCATCGGCTCGATCCCGACACTCGGCATCGGGCACCGGGGAGGTTCAGGCAGCCTCATCATGTTGTCGTCCGGGGGCTCCAACCGCTTCGCCGCCGCCCGGGAGGCGTTCCGCCGGCTCCGCAGTTCGGTTCAGTTCCTCAACTCGTCGAGCGGCGTGAGTTCGATCATCGTCACCAGCTCCACCCCTGGCGAGGGCAAGAGCCTCACCTCGGCCAACCTGTCGATCGCCCTGGCCCAGAACGGGTCCCGCGTGGTGCTGGTCAGCGCCGATCTTCGTCGCCCCACCCTGGAGCGCATGTTCGGCATGGAGGCGAACCGGCCGGGCTTGTCAGACTACCTCTCACACGCCGCCGAGCTGAACGCCGAGAAAGTCCCCGGTATCGACAACCTATGGCTCATCCGTTCCGGCACAGCCCCGGACAATCCCGGTGAGCTGCTCAACTCCGACCGCTTCGAGCAGATGGTGAAAGAGCTCGAGCGGGAGGACGTCGAATATATCGTGGTCGACACGCCCCCGGTCATCAACACCGCCGATGCGGTGTCGGCCGCCCGCTACGTCGACGGCGTCATCGTGGTGGTCGACACCGAGCGCACAGCCACCGCCGACCTTCTGCAGGTTCGCGCCGATCTCGAACGATCGGGGTCGAAGCTGCTGGGCGCGGTCATGAACCGCCAGCAGCCCGGCCGGGGAGGATCGCGCCGTGATCGATACGCCTACT
>JAOUGG010000630.1 GCA_029857855.1 Acidimicrobiia bacterium
TTCTCGTGAGCCTCGGGCCTCAGGCCGAGATCGTGTCGGCCGATGGTATCGAAGGTGCTGATCGACTTGGTGGCGATGCCGCGGCTCGGATCCTGGCTAGATATCAGTCAAATGAAGGTTTCGTTACAGTCGAGGTCTAGACTCGGACCCAGGCGTCGAACCGGCTGCGTTCCCACTCCGACGAAACCGTGGACATCGCTCGACAACCATGCCGAAATCGGCACATCGTGACGACTACGGTGGTGACTGTATGACAACTCCGAATGGCGCTCGTTGGGAGCAGCCCGCGAGCCGGCAGAACGGATTGGATCGGCCTGTGTCCGCCGAACTGACCCGCCGTTCGGACGGGCGTTGGGCCCGGCGTCCTCGAGGAGCCGAAGTGCCCGTACCTGGCGTGCCGCTCGATCCGGCGACCACGGTGTTGGCCGTAACCAAGGCCCGCAGCGACCGGAACGATGCCGAGTGGGCCGCCATGAACGCCTACGACCCGGCCTTCGAGGAGGCCAGCAGCCGGTTTTTCGAGACCGACCCCGGCAATCGCCTCACCTTCGAGCACCTGATCGGCGACGACGCCGGCGGCGACGGTGCGGGGCCGGAGGAGACGAACATTCCCGGTTTGGACCCTCCGCGGCGCGGCCGGGTCGAGCACGGACACGCCGAGCGGGAGGCCCAAGGCCACGACACCTACGGCACGGAGATCGAACCAGGCTACGGCGACCTCGGTGGGCATCTGCCTGATCGGCCGGTCGAGCGGGGCTATCCCGCAGGGTCCGGCTATGAGGCCGTCTACGGTGAGTCCGCCATCGATCCGGTGGAACCCGATGTCGATGACGACGAGTTGGCGAACGGCGCCGCAGCCCGCCGCAACGCCATCGAGTGGGCGGTGGTTTTGGTTGCCGCCGTCCTGTTGGCACTCGTACTCCGAGCGCTGGTCCTGCAGGCCTTCTACATCCCTTCGCCGTCGATGGAGGACACCCTCCTGATCCAGGATCGGGTGCTCGTCAACAAACTCAGCTACCGCTTCGGCGACGTAGGCCGAGGCGACATCGTGGTGTTCCACCGGACCGACGGGGAAATCGCAGCCGCCGGCCCCAACCAGCCGAAGGACGTGATCAAGCGAGTCATCGCCCTCGCTGGCGAGACGATCGAGATCCGGGAGAGCAAGGTCTTCATCAACGACGAGGAGCTGGTCGAGCCCTATCTCGAGCCCGGCCTGGTCATGCCCGACTTCGGTCCGGTCACGGTGCCGGACGGATTCCTGTTCGTCATGGGAGACAACCGCAACCTCTCGTCGGATTCCCGGGGCGAACTCGGTCCGATCGCCGAGGATCGGGTCGTCGGGCGGGCGTTCGTGTTGTTCTGGCCCGTCAATCGGGTCAGCCGGCTGTAGGGAATCGGCCGGCCCCGATTCCGGCGAACACCACACAGAACCCGGCCGCTTCGGCCACCTCGGTGAAGATGTCGAGTAATGTCGCCATATCGGTGCCCGATTCGGCGTCGCCGATCGTCTTCTCGCCTGACCGATTGACCGCCCGGAGCACGATCAACCCGGGCTCTCCGTCAGACGCCGCTGAGGTGTTCGGCGAAGCGGCATCGGGCCGGGGCCGGAGATCGAACAGGGCGTCGTTGAGCGCATCCCAGTTCCGGCCGAACCAGTCGGGGAAGCCGAGGCCCTCGGCGACCCGATCGAGCAGCTCGGCCTTGTCGCCGTGCGGATCGAGGTCGACGATCACCGGCCGGTGACCGAACGCCTCCACCAGCCGGCGTTGCACCGAGTCGAAGCCGTCGAGATACCAGGCCCCCGGCGGAAGGCCCTGGAGAAGCAGTGACAGGAGCGGGGTCACGAGTCGTCGCCCACGATCTCCCGGAACGACGAGTAGTGATCATCGGTGTAGTACAACTCACCGTCGGCTCCGGCGACGACTCTGCGGGCGCCGCGGTCGTCCTCGCCCGGTGTGATGACCGTGTACTCCCGGTAGTGACCACTATCGCGCAGCGGAAGAATCCGCTCCCGATTCTGAAAGATCGAGTTGTCCCGGGAGAACGGATAGGGGCCGCCGGCGCCGATCAGGGAGAGCGTTGTCCTGGCCTCGTCGGGGAGTTCCTCGACGGCCACCGCGTCGAGTGTCGAGAACCGGGAATCGACGTTGACCGCCGAGCCTCGGTCCGCCGGTGTCGGCTCGTCCGAGACGGTGCCGATCGGTGCACCGGCGAGGAACCACCCGACGGCGACGAGGGCGACAAGGGCCACCAGCCAAACCGGGACCCGCGACGGCTTCACCGGTCGGACCTTCGGCTTGGTGCCGAGCGCATCCTCGGCCGGTGATCGGTCGAGCACGTCACGGATAGTACTGGGCGGCGACCGCGGCCAGCCGGATCGGGTCCTCGGCCGAAACCGCATCGATGCCGGCGTCGATCACGGCGGCCAACTCACGGTTGTGCCGAGCGCCGGATGCGTGGGTGCGCAGCCCGAAACGGTGGGCCAGCGCGATGGTTCCGCCGGACCAGTCGCCGTGGGGCATGGTCACACCGTCGAGATCGTCGCCGTGGAGTGCGGCCAGCAGCTTCTCCGTGCCGTCTCCGACTTTTCGCCGCGCTGTGTCCAGCAGCAGCACCGCGCCGGTTCGGGGCCGCCAACGAATGAGATCGGTGCGTTCCTGACCGACCAGCCAGAGACGCTTCTCGACCTCCGATCCGAGTTCCCGGGCAGCGGTGAGCACGGCCTCGAAGACGGAATCGCCGACCACGGTGACGAGGAAGGGGTTGCGATCGGTCGTTCGAGCGAGCAGGGCGGCAACCGTGGGTAGTTCCCGGGGCAGGTCGGCGGCGCTGCAGGCATCAATCCGCCATCGTCGCAGGCCGCTGCGTATCCGATCGGAATCGGCCACGACGGCCACACCGTCGCTCGTCACCTGGGCCGTCACATCCAAGCCCTCGACGTCGCCGTCGGCAACCCGGGCGAGGAGTTCGACGTCACCGTCCTGCCCGGACGGTCCGGAGGCGAAGGTCGTGAGCCGGCCGTGCAGCGATGGAAGTCGCGTTTTCACCGAACCATCTTGCCCAG
>JAOUGG010000036.1 GCA_029857855.1 Acidimicrobiia bacterium
TGGTGAAGTACACCGACCAATTGTCGGGCACATCGTCCGCCACATCGGCAGGCGTCGGAATCATCCCGGCAACTTGCGTCACCCCGAGGCTGAAGACCGTGTAGGCGGTGCCACCGGTGTCTTCGGTCGTGGCTGCCCACCCGAATACATCGCGGTAGAACGCCATTGCCTCGTCGGGGTGTCGGGTCATCAACTCCACCCAGCTGACCGCCCCGATGACGGTTGACAAGTACGGGCCGGGTTGCAGCTGGACGGAGATCAGAGCGAACATCGCCCCACCGTGATCGGCGACGACGCTGACCCGTGCCCCTCCGGGAATTTCGAACGGCTCGGCCAGTAGGCGGCCGCCGGCTGACACGATCTTGGTGATCGTGTCATCGAGATCGTCCACAAAGAAGAAGGTCGTCCACATCGACGGTGAGCCGGCCGAATCCGTTGGCTGGGCCATCATCCCCGCCACCTCACGGTCGCCAACCGATCCAACGACGTAGTGGCCCATCGGGCTCTCGCTGGTCGTCATCGTCCAACCAAACAAGTTTCCATAGAATTCGACGGCGGTATCGAGGTCGACCGCCGATAGGTCAACCCAACACATCTGTCCGTTCTCGACCACCTGATCCATGTTCGGCCTCCTCGCAATTAGTCACTCTCGAACCTACGCTGGGCGGGGCCTGGATCTGTAGGGTCCAATGACACCTTCGGTCGTGGCAGGTCGGGCCGCCCGCGGCTCCTCGAAGGGCCTTTCGGCCCTTCGCCGCCGACGGAGGAGACGCGAGGATGCGAAGGGCGGCGCTCCGCAGTGGACACCAAGGAGAAACCATGGCGATCGACACGATCGAGGAGACCCGGAACTCCGGCCTGGCGGTGGGGGCCAACACTACTGTCCCTGCCACGCTCGTCGCCTGGCGAGGCCGGTAGGTCGACCGGCTCGATGTGCGAAGCGACGGGAAAGGCATGACCGCGGTTGTGCCGGCGATCGGGTTGAGTTCGGCGGAGGCCGCTCGCCGCGCCTCCGCCGGCCTGGGCAACGAGGTCGAGGAAAGCACCGGCCGATCGCTGGCCGGGATCGTCAGAGCCAACGTGTTGACCCGGTTCAACGCCATCATCACGGGCCTGATGGTTGTCGTGTTGGTATTCGGCTCTCCGGTCGACGCGCTGTTTGCCTTCGTCATGGTGATCAACAGCTTGATCGGGATCGTGCAGGAGGTGCGGGCCAAGCGGAGCCTCGATGCCCTCCGGGTGCTGATCGTCCCGTCGATCGGCGTGTACCGGGACGGACAGGCGGTCACGGTCAGTCCCGGCGACGTCGTGCTGGGCGATGTCATACGGCTCGAGATCGGCGACCAGATTCCCGTCGACGGCACGGTGGTCGGGTCGGAGGGGCTGGAGGTCGACGAATCGGCCTTGACCGGGGAGTCGGAGCCGGTGAGCAAGCCGGTCGGCGCCGAGGTCCTGAGCGGCAGCTTTGTGGTCGCCGGCACCGCCGACGCCGAGGCCACCCGGGTCGGTGCCGACAGCTGGGTCCAGCAGCTGACCCGGGAGGCCAAGACCTTCGTACTGACTGAATCCGAGCTGCGGGTCGGCGTTGATCGACTCCTACGCGTCGTCGGCTGGATCCTGCCGTTCCTGTCCGCCGTTCTTCTCTGGAGCCAACTCCAGGGCGACGCCGGCTTGAGCGATGCCATGATCTCCACCGTGGCCGGAGTCATTTCCCTGGTACCCCAAGGCCTCGTCCTGCTCGTCAGCATGGCTCTCGCGGTGGCGGTTGTCCGGCTGGCCAAGGCTCAGGTCATTGTTCAGGAACTGCCCTCGGTGGAAGGCCTGGCTCGAATCGACCTGCTCTGTGTCGACAAGACCGGAACGTTGACCACCGGAAATCTGGCCGTCGACAGCATCGAAGCAGTCGACAGCGATGGTGAATCGGATGTTCGGGCCGGTCTGGCGGCCTTGGCTGGGATCGACTCGGCTCGTAGCGCCACGGTCGACGCGCTTCGCTCCGCCGTCGCCGACGAGGATCCGGGCTGGGCCACCATCGGCACCGTGCCGTTCTCATCGGTGCGGAAGTGGAGCGGCGCCGAGTTTGGCGGGCACGGCACCTGGATACTCGGTGCGCCAGAGGTTCTGCTCGATGCCATGAGCGTCGACTGCTCGGTCGAATCCCAGGCCCTCGTTCGAAACCGCGTCGATGAGTTGACAGCCCAGGCTCGGCGAGTCCTGCTCTTGGCCGGAGCCGACGAGTCGCTCGCCGGCCCGGAGCTTCCCGTGGGGATGAGGCCGCTCGGCCTGGTGGCGCTGAAGGAGGAGGTCCGCCCTGACGCAGCCGAGACCATGATGTACTTCCGCAGACAGAACGTGGAGGTGAAGGTCATCTCCGGGGACAACCCCAGAACGGTGGCCGCGGTCGCCGGAGAGCTCGGTCTGGTCGGTGCTGATTACTACGTCGATATGCGGACGGAACCCGATCTGGAGACCATTCCGGCGGAGACGACCGTGTACGGACGGGTGCTACCCGAGCAAAAGCGCGATCTGGTCCGGCTCTTCCAGGCCCGCGGTCACACCGTGGCCATGACCGGCGACGGCGTGAACGACATCCCGTCGCTCAAGGCCGCTGATATCGGAATTGCGATGAACACTGCGACGTCGGCCACGAAGTCGGCGGCCCAACTCGTGTTGGTCGACGGTCGATTCGACCGCCTTCCCGGGGTGGTGGCGGAAGGCCGGCGGGTCATCGCCAACATGGAGCGCGTCTCGGCGCTGTTCATCACCAAGACGGTCTACGCGGCGCTGCTCATCGTGGCGGTTGGGGTGTCCGCGGTTCCGTTCCCGTTCCTGCCCCGCCACCTCAGCCTGGTGGCCGCGGTCACCATTGGCGTACCTGCGTTCGCCCTCAGCTTCCGGTCCTCGAACGAACCATGTCGTCCCGGATTCCTCAGCCGGGTCATGCGTTTCGCCGTCCCGGCCGGTGTGTTGGCGGCTTCGACCACCTTCGCGGCCTATGGGGCCGCCCGATCGCCGCTGGCCGACGCCGATCTGGATCAGGCTCGTACCGCCGCTGTTCTCACCCTGACGCTGACCGGCCTGTGGATTCTGTACCGTCTCGTTCGACCGCTGAACCGGTATACCGCAGGACTCTTCGTGCTGCTTGCCACCGGCTTCGGGTTGGCCGTCGTCCCGTCGCCCGTTTCGGACTTCTATGCGCTTCCCCTTCCCCCGCTTCGTACCACGGCGGTGATTGTGGGGGCGCTGGCGGTCACGATCGGCCTTGTGCAACTCGTTCTGATGGTCGTCAACCGTTTCCTGGTCGCTCGAGGCCATCAGCCTCCGCTGTAACGTGGCCGGTTGCACCCGATCCGACCCGCCTTGATCGGCGAAGAACATCGGCGGGAGAGATGATGCCAACGAGCGCGCCGTCGTCCAGGACCAGGGCCCGGCTCTTGCCGTCGGCTCGCTTTGACAGCGCGACAACAACGTCGAGCATCGGCGTATCCGGGTCGGCGACCAGGGTGGGTGGAAGAGCGGCGGCCAGCGATCCGACGGTCGTGTCCTGTCGTGCCTCATCCGCGATGTCCCGCACGGCCGCGACCGTCAGAAGTCCCAACGGGGTCTCCCCGTCGACCACGGGAAAGACCGTGTGGTCCCAACGGCCGAAGTAGGCGTCCGCCGCCGTGGCCACCAATGTGTCCGACGGTATCGATACGACGGGCGACGACATGACATCGCCTGCCGTCAAGCCCCGGAATGGAGCGCGCCACCGCTCCTGCGATTCTCCCCGCAGCGCCGACTGCGAGGCGATCCAGCCGATGACGACGAGCCAAAGACCGGCGAGCTCCCCGCGCCAGAGGCTGCCGACACCGATGCCGATGAGCAGGTAGCCGAGACCCACCCCGGACGCCGTGGCCCAGCGCGTGGCCCGTTCGAAGTCGCCGGAAACGGCCCACACGATCGACCGGACCACCCTTCCACCGTCGAGCGGCAGACCGGGAGCCATGTTGAACAGCGCCACAATCAGGTTGACGACAGCCAGGTACCTCAGCAGGTCGGGGAGCGGTTCGTCACCAGTGCCGACCACCGCCGAAGCGGCTCCCAGGACAGCGGCGACCACAATGCTGGTGACGGGGCCGACGATCGCGATGGCGAACTCGTCACCGGCCGATCGACTCGATGGGTCGGCCTCGCTGACGCCGCCGAAGAGGTACAGCGTAATGCCCCTCACGTCGATGTGGTGCCGTCGAGCCATCAGCGAGTGAGCGAGCTCGTGCGCCAGCACCGACCCAATGAAGAGGACGGCTCCGGCCAGCGATAGCCCTGCCGTGGCGAACCAGTCGAGATCGGGGAACTCCGAGCTGAACCGTCCCCAGAAACCGAGGACGATGAGACCAATGAGGCCGAGCCACGAGCAATGCACGAACACGTCGATCCCGCTCACCCGCATGAGGCGCAGTGCGCATGGACGCTCAGTCATCGCTGGTCCTTGTGTCGAGACGGGGTTCCTTCCGTCTAGGTGTCAGCCGGTGGTGGCGAAGATGGAGACGGCGTCGGCGGCGAACTGTTCCACGGCTTCCCAGTCGGTGTACTCGTAGTCCTTCGAGGTGTCAGCGTCGCCGTCCTCTGCCCGGGCGATTCGACTCATCATCGTTCGCTTCAGCCACCCGTAGCGGGTATAAACGAGGGCTCCGGCGAACAGACCGACGAGGTCGGGTTCGACACGCGTGGTGTCCAGTAGCTGTTGAACGAGCCGATGGGCTTCGGCCACGCTTTCGTCGTCATCCTTGGAAGAGGTGAGGCTGACCTGGAACAGAGCTTTTGGGAGCGGGTCGAGCTCGTCCTCGTGGCGGGCGATCCAACGGCGCAACGATCGACTGTGCCGGCCGGCATGGATCGAGTCACCGAAGATGATCCCGTCGTAGTCGGCCGGTGACGGGTTGTCCTCGGCCGTGGCCACGTCGACCGTGCAGCCTTTATCGATCAGGACGGCGCTGATTCGGCCGGCGACTTTGGCCGTCTGGCCGTCATCGGAGTGGTAGCAGACGAGTACCTTCACCGTCACCGCCCCTTGGCCAGCGGGGCGATCGCCCGCTCTGGGTCGGCCATCAGCCGATCGTGGGCTTGGTGCGTTGCTGTTCGGCCCATGGTTCGTGCTCCGTTCTTCTCGCCCTTCTCGATCAAGCGTCGATCGTCACTCGATCGCTGAGGAGGGTCAAAGGTCCCGGTGGGGTGACATCGGGACTTCGGACCCTGTCGGCGAGGATGCTCAGGGTTGGACAGGACCGTCAGACATTGGTTTCCGGTAGACCCTGTTGATCCCGATCGTCGGTGATCTCGCCGACCAACTCGGCCACGAGGTCCTCGACGGTGACCAGCCCAACCGTCTCGCCGTGCTCGGAGGTCACCACGGCCAACCATCGGCCACTGGCCTGCATTCGCCGAAGCAGGAGGGCGATGGGCTCGGTCGCGGTGCATCGAAGGACATCCGTCATGATCGAACCGACCGCCGAACGTGGCGCTGAGCGGGCGACAGCGGCCAGGTCACGAAGCCTCACCACCCCGACGATGTCGTCCAGGTCGTCCCGGTACACCGGTAGTCGTCGATGGCCGAGGGCGATGGCCCGGGTCATCACGTCGAGAACCTCATGGTCGACCTGTGCCGCCGCGATCTGACTCCGCGGCACCAGCACGTCGCCGGCGCAACTGTCGTTGAACTCGAATGACCGGTCGACCAGCGATGCGTCGTCCGTGGCGATCTGGCCGGCTTCAGCGGACTCCCGGGCCAGGGCCCGCAACTCGTCCTCGGTCAGGGCACCGAGCGTTGCACTCGAGCCCGAAGACTGCAGATTGGCCAACCGAATCAGGGCCCCCATGGCCGGCTTCGAGCCGACGACGAGGACCTTCAAAGCGGGTGTGAGCCGCAGTGCCATCGATCGGGGATCCTTGACCGCGTAGGTCTTGGGAATCGCCTCGGCGTACACGAAGAGGATCATCGTCAGGGCGACCGTGGCGATGGTGACCCCGAGGCCCCCGAGCCGACGACCGGCCAGATACCCGCCGATGGTGGCGGCCGACATCTGGAGCAGCAGCACCGCGGCCAGGATCGTGTTCAGCACAACGGGTAGGTCATCGATCAGTTCCAGCAGCGTCTCAGCCCGCGGGTGACCGGACCGGGCCTCGACGAGGATCTCGCTGCGCCGAACCCGGACGATCGACACCTCGGCCATCGACAGCAGCGCGGCACCGACCACACAACACAGCATCACGACCATAAGGAGGGGCTCCATCACGGCCATCGGTGGTCAGTTGATGTCCCGCCGCCAGAAGGCAATGGCCCCGGCGACGGCGGCGACGCCGGTCCACGCCACCAGGATCAACCCCGCGGTCAGGTAGGAGTGCTCGTCGATCAGCTCGAAGTCGCCGAACACACTGCCCTCTATTCGCTGGACATCGGCCCCGCTGGCGAATGAGGAGGCGTTGGCTATGGGGAGGTACACCGCCACCCGGGGCAGGAAGGCGGAAACAAGGAAGTTCTCGAGGATGAACCAGTAGATGACGAAGCCGACGATCGACCCGACGGAGTTGTACACCAGGGCGGTTATTCCGAGCCCGAAGACACTGAACAAAGCGGCGGCCAAGCCGGTTCGCAACACGCTGACCGCCACGTTGCCCCAGAACTCGGTGGTCAGTCCGCCGGTGGTGCCGGTGGCCGCAGCCAGGCCGTACAGGAGTGCGATCAGAATGACGGCCAGCAGTGCGGCCAGGATCGAGATGGTCAGTCCAGACACGGCCATCCTGGCGGCTATGAAGCGGATTCGACGGGGTTCCCAGGTCAAGATCTGTTCCACCATGCCGGTCTTGATGTCGGCCCCGATGAACGAAGCGGCGATCACGTACGCCATGATCGGTAGGAGGCTGGCGACAGGTCCCAGCATGGTCGTGGCCTCGATGCCACCGGCCATATCGGTCAGGAAGTCCGGTCTGTTGTCGGCGTCGTTGTCGATGACGAAGTAGGCGATGACGATCCCCGCGATCATCAGGACCGCCAACAAGGCCGGGAAGAACCGGGTCATCCGACGAGCCCATAGCCGCTCGGATTCCGCAATCAACAGATTCATCATGGCCCGGACCTCGTCGCTCGGGCCCGTTCGGGATCGGGCTGTGCCGGAGTTCGACCGGGATTAGGCTCCGGTGGGGGAGGCTCCTCGGTGAGGTTCAGGAAGGCCGATTCCAGGGTGGCTCGTTCCGAGCGCAGGCCGCTCAAATAAAGGCCGTTCTCGGCCAACACCCGGTTGACGTCGGCCGATCGGCCAACGTCGAAATCGACCACCATTTCTTGGGGATCAGGGCGGGGATGGGCCATGATTCCGGCCCCGGCCAGTACCGAGATGGCCGCCTCCCGGTCATCGATGGTGGCCAGCAGCCGGTCGCTCCCGGCGAAATTCTGAATCTGGTTGAGCGACCCGGTCTCCACCAGGCGGCCGCCGTTGATGATCGTCACATCGTCGCAGACCTGTTCCATCTCGACGAGTTGATGGCTCGAGACGATCACGGCCCGGCCGTCGTCGGCGATCTGCCGGATCAACCGCCGCATCTCCGCGATCCCCGCCGGGTCGAGGCCGGACGCCGGCTCGTCGAGAACCAACAGATCGGGGTCTTTGAGTAGGGCGGCGGCAATTGCCAACCGTTGCTTCATCCCCAGGGAGTAGGCGGCGAAGCTGTCGTGTTCCCGGCCGGCGAGTCCGACGACGTCAAGAACGCGGTCGACCTCCGACTGAGCGATGCCACCCAGCCTGGCCAGGAGCGACAGGTTTTTGCGGGCACTGAAGTTCGGGAACATCTTGGGGTTTTCCACGAGTGCACCTACTCGATGGGCAACCCGATGAAACTCACGGCTTGCGTCGGCCCCGAAGACCGTAGCTGTTCCCCGGGTGGGGCGGATGAGACCGAGGAGGCAACGGATGGTGGTTGTCTTGCCCGACCCGTTGGGTCCGAGGAGGCCGTGCACGGTGCCGGCGTGGCCCAACCTCAGCGTCAGGTCGTCGACCGCCACCAGATCGGCTGCGCCGCGGCGACGATAGGTCTTGCGAAGCTGCCGCAACTCGATGATCGGGTCGGCGCGATCGGGCGTCGACGCTGCCGCAGTCTGGTTCGTCCCTGTGAATCGGTGCCGATGAACGGCACCCTGACCGGCGTGTCCGTCTTCGGCCACCGCTGGTCAGCCCTCGAAGTCGGGGTCATGAACCGGCCAGACAAACGCCAGCTCGTAGCGCCACGTCGTGCAGCATCCGGGGCAACGGATGGGCCGGTCCATCCTGCCGAGTTCCGGGGATCTGCCAGGGGCCATTGAGTCAGTGTGACACTCGACCTCCTGGGCTCCCCAGAGGCCAAGGTCCCTAGACGCCTTGACTCGTCGCTCAGTGCCGATACCAATAGACCGGAAGGTATCCGTTACGGCCCGCAGCCCAGGGCCGGCCCGCTGAGGCTGGTGCCCCAGCACTGAGACGGAACCGGCGGTGGGACGAATCAGGTCGACCAGGATCCACGCAACGACCTTGCGAGACAACGCGGCGATGACGTCGCCGAACTGCTCACGCCCTGAACGTGTCCCATTTCGGCGTGCTCGGCCAAGGGCCGAACGTCGCGAAATGGTGTTCGCCTTCGCCGGTGGCTGACGATCAAATCGAGGAGCGGAACCACCGCGACATGGACGCCACGGAAACCAGCGGTGACTAGGTTCGGTCCGTAGCGGATCCGTTTGTTTCGGTCGGAACAAACGACCTCAGGTCCGGTCCGGGGTACTACGCTGTTTGACCGTGACCTTTCCCCGGGAACAGCTCAACGAAGGAGAGAAGGTCGTCCTCGACCTTCACCCGCATTGGTGGTTCTTCGCCCCGCAGACCGTGGCGCTGCTCGGCGCCGTCGTGCTCGGGCTCATGGCCCTGGTGTTCTTCGATGGGTACCCTGTGGTCTCGATCATGGCCGCGGCGTTGATCGTCTTCGTGCTGCTCTGGTTCGTCGCCCGGTATTTGGTGTGGACCACGACCAACTTCGTGCTGACCACCGACCGGCTGATCAACCGCTCCGGGGTCCTCACCCGCAGCGGCATCGAGATCCCGCTGGAACGCATCAACACGGTGTTCTTCCGCCAGAGCCTGTTCGAGCGGATGCTGGGGGCCGGCGAACTCGTCGTCGAATCGGCGGGCGAAAAGGGGCAGCAGGCGTTCGGCAACGTGCGCAAGCCGCTCAACGTCCAGAACGAGATCTACCGCCAGATGGAAGGCAACGAGAACCGCAAGTTCGACCGGGTCGGTCGCAACCTCGGCGACGGCGGGGAGCCTGTGGCCCTGTCGATTCCCGATCAGATCGAGCGGCTCGCCGACCTCCGGTCCAAGGGGATCATCAGCGACGCCGAATTCGAGGCCAAGAAAACGGACCTGCTGAAGCGGATGTAGGCGGAGGAAGCGGAGAGCGGGAGGTGGTCGGGTCGCCGCTACCAGCGGGACGGCACGAATGTCTGCTCACCCATCGGCGGCCGAATGTAGGGACGTTCCTCCTTCTCCGGCAGCTCGATCGGGTCGGGGAGCATGTCCTCGTAGTCGATCATCGACAGGATGTGGCTCATGCAGTTCAATCGGGCGGAGCGCTTGTCGTCGGACGGCACGACATACCAGGGGGCCTGCTTGGTGTCGGTGTACTGGAAGGTGACGTCCTTCGCTTCCGAGTAGTCGACGTACAGCCGGTGTTCGGCCAAGTCCATGTCCGACAGCTTCCACCGCTTCAACGGTTCCTTGTTCCTGGACTCGAACCGATTCCGCTGTTCCTCGTAGCTCACAGAGAACCAGTACTTCAGCAGGATGATGCCGGATCGGACGAGCATGCGCTCGAACTCGGGGCAGCTGCGCAGGAACTCCCGGTGCTCCGCCTCGGAGCAGAACCCCATCACCCACTCGACGTTGGCGCGGTTGTACCACGACCGGTCGAACAGCACGATCTCACCACCGGCCGGAAGGTGCTCGACATAACGTTGGAAGTACCACTGGGTTTGTTCCCGCTCGGTCGGCTTCGGCAGCGCGACAACCTTGACGATCCGGGGTGATGTGCGCTCCGTGATCCGCTTGATCACTCCACCCTTGCCCGCCGATCCGCGCCCCTCGAAGATGATCAGCACCTTGAGCCCCGTGGCCGACACATAGCGTTGGAGCTTCACGAACTCCTCCTGCAGGCGGGCCAGCTCGGCCTCGTAGACGGACTTCTTCACCCTCCCCTTGGTGGTGTACAGATCGGGGTCCGCCGCTGCCATGGCGGCCCCATCGGCGTTGTCATGACGCTCCATTCCGATCCTCCTCTTCGATTGCCGCGTCCCCGCGGTCGTCGTGTGACAACTGTAGGTCATGGGCCGGTATGTTGGCAGACCTATGAGTGGAACCACTGGAGCGCAGTACTCGGTCAACCTTCGTGTCCGCCTCGACAATCGACCCGGCGTGCTCGGTCGCCTGGCCGTCGCCATTGGCGAGGCGGGTGGCAACATCTTCGCCATCGAGGGCTTCGTGGCCAAGGGCCCGATTCTCGAGCGCGACATCGTGGTGAACTGCTCCAGCGTCGAACATCAGGAGAGGCTCGTGGCCGTGTCCGGCTCGGTCGACGGCGTCGAACTCCTCGACAGTTACGACCGGACGTTTCGCATGCACGAGGGCGGCAAGATCGAGGTCCTGCCGCTGTTCCCGGTGGGCGACAGGGACGACCTGTCGATGGCCTACACGCCCGGTGTGGCCCGGGTCTGCCGTGCCATCGCCGCCGACGAGTCGATGGCCGACACCCACACGATCCGCAAGAACACCGTCGCCATCGTCACCGACGGAACCGCCGTGCTCGGCCTCGGCGACATCGGACCCAAGGCGGCCATGCCCGTGATGGAGGGCAAGGCGCTGCTGTTCAAGGAGTTCGGACAGGTCGACGCGTTCCCGATCTGCCTCGACGTCGACTCGACCGACGACCTGATCGAGACCATCGTGCGGC
>JAOUGG010000631.1 GCA_029857855.1 Acidimicrobiia bacterium
GTCGACATCGACCCCGAAGCCGACGATCTCGGACGCCGGATCGAATTCGGCACCCTCGGCTCGGGCGGTGAGTTGTTCCCATTCGTCGATGAGACTCGAGTCGACCTGGCGGACGACCGCGCCGATCCACTCGACGATGTCGTCAAGCTCCTCGGTCTTCGAGTCCTCGGGAACGTTCTGAATGAGCGCCTTGTAGGTGTCGCTGAGATAGCGGAGGACGACACCCTCGGAACGTTTCAGGCCGTAGTGGTTGACGAACTCGCGGAACGTCATGGCTTGTTCCAGCATGTCCCGCACGATCGACTTCGGCTTGACGTTGTCGCCGCCGGTCCACGGATGATGGACACGGAACCGGTCGAAGCTCTCGTAGAGCCGCTCTGCCTCCGGCTTCGGCGGTTCGACCTCGGCGAGGCGCTCCATCCGCTCCTCGTATTCGACACCGGAGGCCTTCATATCGGCCATCAGCTCCGATTTCGCGTGGTTGACCTGCGCTGCGATGATCACGCCGGGCGATTCGAGCACCGACTCGATGGTCGTGAGCACCGAGAGGGCGTAGCCGGGGTCCTCGGGATCGAGCTCGTCGATCGCCTCCAGCGCCCACAGCGACAGCGGCTGATGGAGGGCGAACTCGTCCTGGAGGTCGAGGTTGACCCGGATCGTGCGACCGTCCTCATCGGGCTCGTCGAGCAGGTCGAGGAGATCGGCGTCGAGCAGCGACCGATAGATCGAGATGGCCCGCTTGATGTGGCGTCGCTTGCGGGCCCGGGTCTCGTGATTGGTCTGCAGGAGATGCTTGACCGACCCGCAGCCGTCGCCGGGCCGATCGAGCATGGTCAACATCATCTGGTGGTTGATCTGGAACGACGACGTCAACGGCTCCGGATCACCCTCGACCATCTTGGTGAAGGTGTCGGACGTCCAGTGGGCGTAGCCCCGCTCCGGCGGCTTGCTTTTGACCACCTTCTTCTTCCGCCCGCCCTTGGCGGCCTCCGCCGCCTTGTCCTCGGCCCGCAGGTTCTCCACCACATGGGCCGGGGCCTGAACCCAGACGTAGCCGACGTTGTCGAACCCCTTGCGGCCTGCCCGCCCGGCGATCTGCTTGAACTCCCGATTCGTGAGGGTGCGGGTCGACTGGCCGTCGTACTTGCAGAGTTGGGTGAACAGCACCGAACGGATCGGCACGTTGACCCCGACGCCGAGGGTGTCGGTGCCGCAGATGATCTTGAGCAGGCCGTCCTGGGCCAGCTTCTCGACCAGCAGCCGGTATTTGGGCAACAGGCCCGCATGGTGCACGCCGACCCCGCCCAGGATGTAGCGGCGCAGGTCCTTGCCGATCGGCGAGTCGAAACGGAAGCCGCCGATGGCCTCCTTCACCGCCTTCTTCTCGGTCTTCGACAGGGGATCGAGCGACAGGTAGCTCTGGGCGGCCTCGGTGGCCTCCCGCTGCGTGAAGTGCACGAGGTAGATGGGCGCCCGGTCGGCTTCGAGAAGATCCTGGATCGACTGGTGGAGGGTGGTGCGCCGGTACTCGAACTCGAGCGGCACCGGCCGGTCGTTGGAGGCGACGAGGGTGGTCGGGCGGCCGGTTCGGCGGGTCAGCTCCTTCTCGAAGAAGGCGGTCGACCCGAGCGTGGCCGACATGAGCAGGAACTGGACCTGCGGCAGCTCGAGGATCGGCACCTGCCAGGCCCAGCCCCGCTGCGGGTCGGCGTAGTAGTGGAACTCGTCCGCGATGACAACGTCGACATCGGCGTCGGCGCCGTCCCGCAGCGCCTGGTTGGCGAGGATCTCGGCCGTGCAGCAGATGATGGGGGCACCGGCGTTGATGCTGGCGTCACCGGTGATCATGCCGACCCGATCCGGTCCGAAGTCGTTGCGGAGGCTGAAGAACTTCTCCGAGACCAGCGCCTTGATCGGCGCGGTGTAGATGCTGCGACGGTCGCCGGCCAGGGCGACGTAGTGGGCGGCCGCGGCCACGAGCGACTTCCCGGACCCGGTCGGGGTGTTCAGGATGACGTTGTTGCCGGCCAGCAGTTCGAGGACGGCTTCCTCCTGGGCCGGGTAGAGCTCGATGCCGAGTTCGGTCACGAAATCGACGAAACCGTCGAGCAGCGAATCGGGATCGGGGGCCGGAGGGAGATGGGCGACCAGCGGGGGAAGGGCTGTCACCGGAACAGGTCTTCGCCGGGGTGGCGCACGATCTCGTCGACGACCGATCCCTCGCCGAACCATTCGGCCGGTCCGCCTCGAATGACGGCCACGGCGATGCCGGTGGCCTTGCCCCGCACCAGCTCGGCCGCACCGGCCAGCTCGTCGACCAGGCACACCTCGGTCACGGTGAGTTCCCGCCCGACCGCGTCGCGGGTCCCCCGGAGGTCGAGGATCGGTTTGATGCCGGCCGAGCCGAGGGCGACGTCGGTCAGCCCCCGCCGCCAGGGCCGGCCGAACGTGTCGGCCACGATCACGGCCACCCGGGTGTCGGTGCGGCCGACGATGGCGTCCCGGATCCGGCGGGCTGATCGGGCGGAGTCCTCGGGGAGCAGGCACGCGACATCCGGTGCCACGTTGGACCGGTCGATCCCGGCGTTGGCGCACACGAACCCGTGTTTGGTCTCGCTGATGATCAGCTCACCCCGGCGGCGAATGATCCGGGCCGACTCGGCCAGAACCAGCGGCTTGTGGGCCAGCGGATCGTCGGGGTCGACGGTGACCAGCCGGCCCTCGGCCTTCGACACCACCTTCTGGCTCACCACCACCACGTCGTTTGCTTCCAGCCCGGGGCCGGCCAGGCAGGCGTCGAGGATGAGGCCGGCGAGATCGACACCAGGGGTGATCTCGGGCAGACCGGGCACGGGCAGGATCGAGAGTCCGCCGGGAGCGGGTGGGAGGGCCATGGCATCCATTCAACCGGGAACGGCGTTGGTTCCGCGACGGAGCGGCGTTTCGGCGGGCCGGTGATCGGTTCGGTCAGCGGCCGATGACCGCGTCGATGGCCGAGCGGGCCAGGGAGGCGGCGACGCCGGGGCGGGCCATGATCGTGTCGGTGACCATGACGTTCATG
>JAOUGG010000037.1 GCA_029857855.1 Acidimicrobiia bacterium
TGGAACTCCCGCGAGAGGATGCCCAGGTGCGATTCGGGCGCCCCCGACAGTGTGATCACCCCGATGCAGCCCATGCTGAGCACCGGCGACAGGAAGGTGGTCGTCCCGCCCTGGGCCAGCACGATGTGCTCACCGAGCGTGCCGGAGTTGATGAGTTCGATGACCGACTTCGGTTCCGGCAGGAAGATGATCGTGCCTTCCGGAACCTTGTCGGTCTCGAAACTGTTGAAGCCTTCGGCTACATAAGTTGTCATTGGTGTGTCCCCTTCTGTGACGCTGATGTCTGGCTTGCCTGTGTCTGCGGATTCGGCGGCGGTCTGATTCGGATGGTCTGGTGCGTTGTCGACGCTATGGGCCTCGGCTACGGGTCACGGCACGGCGGTGAGCCGAAGCGCCTCGACGAGTTCGGGATCGATCATTGGCTGCCGACCTCGGGGGCCGACCGTCCGGGTGGGCGGGGCCGAGGAAACCACCACCGGTGTGGGCGCTGCCGTTGCGGCCCGTCTTGCGCGAAGCCGGTTCTTGGCACGGACGCCGGTCGGTGTCGAGACGGTTTGGGCTCCCGGCGGGCAGTGACACGCTTCGGTCGAGCACGTGTCGTGTGAGGACGGCCCCGGCGTGGTTGGAGCAGTAGGCGTCGACTCGACGGGCTCGATACGGCAGGAGTCCGGAGTCTCGTCGGCGGCAGCACCGAAGAAGGCGACGAGCTCCTGGGGCCACACCATGACGGTCTCGGCTCCCGCCGCGAGCAGACTCGCTTCGTCGTGCATGCCCCAGCAGACGCCGACGGCCCGGATGCCGACGCGGCCTGCCTCCTCGATGTCACCCACCGTGTCGGTCACCATGAACGTCGCATCGTTCGGCACAATGGCGGCTGCCGTCGTCTCGACATAGCTCGGAGTGCAGTGGCGAAGCGAGGCGTAGCTCTGGTCGGCAATGAACTGGCGGATGACGGCGCTTTTGCTCGGCTGGACGTCGCCCGAGAACACGTGGGAGAAGCAGGTCGCGACCCCGGCCTCGGTCAAGACCCGGCGGATGACGGGCATGCCGTTGGACGACACGACCGCCAGGGTGTACGCCGGCGTGAGCGACCGGATGACGTCGACGATCCCGGGAATGAGACTCGGCCGGTATCGGTCGTTCAACGCCGTCATGAAATGATCCTTGGCCCGCCGTATGTGTTCCTTGTCCGGGCTCAATGCGTCAAACGATTGGTGGAAGTTGCTCTGGAAGATACGGAAGAAGGCATCACGGCTGTCGACGCCGAGGCTGAACCGTTCGTTGGTCTCGGCAAAGACCTCCCAGGAAGCCTGGCGGGTGTCGACCAGCGTTCCGTCGAAGTCGAACAGGATGGCGCCTCGGGGCATCGTCTAGTCCAACGGTCGCGACGGGCGGGCCGTGGCCGGGTCGCTGTTGAGGGCGGTGAGCATCGGCACCTCGAAGAAGTCCATGATCTCGCCGTGGCCGGTTCCGGCCTCCGTGGTGGCTCCGCCGCCTCCCTCGATGGTCCACTCGGCCAGTGAATTGAAGGCCACCATGTTCGGCCAGCACTGCCACGGGAAGGTGGTCAGGGCCCGGCCGTGAAGGGTGAAGGTGCGGTCGGCCGAGTCGGTGATGTCGAGAGCGACGGACTCGGGGTAGCGTTCCTGCGGTCGCTCGGTCCTGCCGGTTCCCGCCTTGAGTCCGTACACCGCGCCCTTCTCGAGGATGTAGCCATGGGCCAGCCACAGCTCGGTGCCGTTGGTGGTGCCGTCGAAGCCGAAGATGGCGTGCACCGCCAGCTCTTCGGAGAAGTGGGCGTGGAGCCAGCTCATGTTCGGCTTGCCCCGCTCCGGTCGGGGCCCCCAGGAATGATCCATCGTGGAGACGCAATCGATGTCGTAGGATTTGCCCCGCACCGACACCGTGCCGGTGACCTTGCCGGACTGATCGAAGTGACCGTTGTACGCCGTCCCCCAGGCGAACTTGCCGGCGTCGTCGGCGTTCGTGGCCGCAGCGCACATGGGATCCATGTCGGGATCCTGGATGTCGAACGCCGGCATGAGCGCGTCCCAGGTGACGTCGATCGTCGTCCCCTCGCCGTCGTCGTAGTTGATGAGCCAGGTCTGGTTCGGCTTCGTGCAGCGCACATGAAGGCTGTTCAGGAGTTCGTAGTCGAGCAGGCTGTCGGGAATAGGCAGCGATGATCGAAGGTCACAGAAGTCCGCTTCCCAGGGAGTCACTGCTCGACCCGAGTTGATGCAGATCGTCGACCCGACGATTCCGAGGTTGGGTCGGAAGAGACCGTAGACGCCGACGTTGAGGTTGTGTTCCGCGTTGAAGAAGCCGAAGTAGTTGGTTTCGGCCCAGGTAGGATCGTCCTCGGCCGGATGGAATTCTGCGTCCACGTCGTGAATCACGTGAGACCCCCCTGGGTTGCGAACAGAGCGGAACCGGTGTTCGCCATCGAATCGAGTAATCGAATCGAGTAATCGAATCGAGTAATCGAATCGACCGATCGAATCGATGGCGTCCGATGGTTCCGTAGTGGCAACGATAGGGAGGATCGGCCGGAGCGATCCAGCTCCCGGACGGACAACAAACTCCTGTCTTGTTGTCTTCACGGGATAATGACCCTGCTGACCCCACTGCCGTACGTTGAGGACGGAACGTGAACCGGGGGTCGCAATGAAGCTGGCACGAGTTCGAGGCAATGTCGTCAGTTCGGTCAAGGCCGACGGCTTGTCAAGCCACAAACTCCTGCTGGTGGAGGACCTCCATCCCGCTCACCTCGGCGACGACACGGACGACGTCGGGTCCGGCGGCGACCCCTACATCGCCGTCGATCTTGCCGGCGCCGGCATCAGCGAGATCGTCGTGGTCACCACGGGGAGCGCGGCCCGGATCGACCGCGGCGGCAGCGGTGTTCCTACCGACGCCGCCGTCGTCGGCATCGTCGACTCCGTGAACCTCGACGGAGCGACGGCGTATTACAAGAGCTGAACGGACACGGGCTGATCACCACAGGGGCCGGCGCCAATGGCGGCGAAGAAGCAGACCGCAACGACGAAATCATCGAAGAACCAAGCAAGGAGACGAGAGACCATGGCAGCAACGCCCGAGGGCAACAAAGGTGCGCTTGGCCTGATCGAAACCCGTGGACTGGTGGCCGCCATCGAGGCCGCCGACGCCATGGTCAAGGCCGCCAACGTCCACCTCATCGGTCGTCAGCAGATCGGCGGCGGCCTTGTCACCGTGATGGTGCGAGGCGATGTCGGTGCGGTCAAAGCCGCCACCGACGCGGGAACGGCCGCCGCGAACAAGGTCGGCGAAATCGTGTCGGTCCATGTCATTCCGCGGCCTCACGAGGAGGTCGAGAGCGTCGTCCTGGACACGCCCTGAGCGGCGGAATCGGGTCGGTAGCCGACGATTCCAGGGGTCCGTCATGAACCGCGAGGTACAGCCGAGGAAGGACATCCGATGACGAGCACGCAGTCGAACGGTACGGGGTACCTGGACGCCGAGCTCGACGCCATCGCCGAGGCCCGCGCCCTGGCTCGTGGCGCTCGATCGGCGTTCGAACGGTTCGAAGGTGTGAACCAGGAGACCGCCGACCACCTGGTGGCGGTGATGGCGAAGGCTGCAGCCGACGCCTCCGATGAGTTGGCCAAGCTGGCCGCCGAGGAGACGGACTACGGCGTCTACGAGGACAAGATCCTCAAGAACCTCTACAACGCCACGGTGGTGGCCAAGTCGATGGAATCCATGAAGACCATCGGTGTGCTCTGGGTCGACGAGGCTCGCAAGGTCACCGCCGTCGGTGCTCCCATGGGCGTGATCGCCGGAATCATCCCCGTCACCAACCCGACGTCGACCACGATCTTCAAGTGCCTTGCCGCCGTCAAGGCGGGTAATGCGATCGTCTGCGCCCCGCATCCCCGGGCGGTCCGCTGTTGCGTCCGCACCGTCGAGGTCATGGCGGCCGCCGCCGAACGAGCGGGCGCTCCCAACGGGCTTCTCAGCTGCCTGTCCAAGGTGACGCTCGATGCAACCGCCGAGCTGATGGCCCATCCCGCCATCGGGCTGGTCATGGCCACCGGCGGTCCGGGCATGGTTCGGGCCGCCTACTCGTCGGGCAAGCCGACCCTGGCCGTGGGCGCGGGCAACGTGCCCGTCTACATCCACCGGTCCGTGGCCGATGTCTCGGAGGCCGCCCTCATGGTGGTCACCTCGAAGGCGTTCGACAACGGAACCGCGTGTGTGGCCGAGCAGGCGGTCGTGCTCGACGAACCGATCGCCGACGCCGCCCGGGCCGCCTTCGCCGATCATGGGACGTTCTTTCTCGACCAGGCGGCGCAGGAGCGTCTGGGGCAGCTGCTGTTCACCCCGTCGGGGGCAAATCATCCCGACCATGTCGGCAAGAGCGCCGTGGAGCTGGCCCGTCGCATCGGCCTCACCGTGCCGGCCGAAATCAAGGTGCTGGGCGTTGAGCTGACCGACGTCGGCCGCCATGCCCCCCTGTCGGCGGAGATCCTCGGTCCGGTGCTGTCGTTCTACCGGACGGCCGATGTGGGGGCCGGGGTGGACAAGTGTCTGGAGGTCCTTCGCTTCGGCGGCGAGGGCCACACGGTCGGCCTGCACGCCGACGATCCGCAGGTGGTGGCCCAGGTCGCCGGTCTGCCTGCGTCCCGGATCGTGGTCAACACGCCGAGCCTGTTCGGCGGCATGGGCTACAGCGCGGGTACCGACGCCTCGTTCATGCTGGGCACCGGTACCTGGAGCGGATCGATCGTGTCCGACAACGTCACGCCGCTGCACCTGATCAACATCAAGCGGGTGGCCCACGAGAACCGACCCTGGCGCGACCTCTACAAGCCGGGGATGGGAGTGTGATCGTCATGGCCCCCGAGACCGCCGCCGTGCAAGGTGACGTGCAAGACGGGCACGGCGGCTCGACGGCGCGGATCGCCGGATTCCTCCATCGTGCCGGTGCCGGTCATCGCCGGGTCCCGGAATCCTGGAGCGGCGACCTGCAATTCGGTGTCGATCTGGGGACCGCCTCCATCGTTTTGTGCGCGGTGGATGCCGACAACGAGCCGGCGTGGTGGGACAGCCGTTCGGTGCAGGCGGTCCGCGACGGCGTCGTCGTCGACTTCGCCGGTGCCGTCGCCGCCACCAGGGAACTGGTCGACGAGGCGGAGGAGACGCTCGGTGTCAGGGTGAGCCACGCCGCCACGGCGGCTCCGCCCGGCGTCCCGGTTTCCGACCGCCGAGCCTGCCACTACGTCGTCGAGCAGGCCGGCGTCGAGTGCCGGGGCGTGAACGACGAGATCTCGGCCGCCCAGGAGATCCTCGGGGTCGTCGACGGTGCCATCGTCGACGTCGGCGGGGGGTCGACGGGCGTCGGCGTGTATCGGAACCGGGAGCTGGTGTCGTTGACCGATCTACCGGGTGGCGGCCACCACCTCGATCTGATCCTGGCCGGGGCGCTCGGTATCTCGATCGAGGAGGCCGAGGAGGCCAAACGCACCGACGGTGCCGCGCACCTCGGTGTTCTCAAGGCCGGGGTCGAGCGGATCGCCGAATCGATTCGGTCGCAGTGCTCCGGCGTCGATCCCGGGCCCGTACACCTTGCCGGTGGCGCGCTGCTCCTTGCCGGCGCCGACGAGATCGTGGCCGATCGCCTGGGCTGGCGAACGGTTTCCTATCCGAACGCCCACCTGATCACGCCGTTTGGCATCGCCCGCAGCTTCGCCGCGGGGACGGCCGACGGCGGAACCGGAGACCGCTGATGGACCTTCAATTGCGCACCTACGCGTTCATCGACCGGATGCAGCCCCAGGCCGCGGCCCACGTGGCTGCAACCTGCCAGGGCGATGTACCGATCGCCGGAATGGCCGAGCTGTTCATCGAGGCCGCTCCGGGCAACGAGATCTTCCGCTGCGCCGACATCGCGCTGAAAGCGGCTGACGTCCGTCCGGCGCTGCAGATCGTGGAGCGGGAGTTCGGCCTGCTCGAGATCCACGGCAAGGGGCAGGCCGAGGTGGTGGCCGCCGGAGCCGCGGTGTTGGAGCATCTCGGTATGGCCGAGATCGATCGGGTGAAACCCGCCGTGGCCGGATCCCAGTTCATCACCAATGTCGATCCCTACCAGGCCCAGCTGATCAACAAGTGGCGCAAGGGCAACCTGCTGATCCCCGGCACGAGCCTCTACATTCTCGAGGTCGCACCGGCCGCCTACGTGACGCTTGCGGCCAACGAGGCCGAGAAGGCGGCCGCCATCACGCTTGTCGAGGTGCGGGCCGTCGGTCGGTTCGGGCGACTGTTCATCAGCGGCACCGAGAGTGACGTGCAGGCGGCGGCGACCGCGGCGATCGACGCCCTCGAGCAGCTCGAGGGCCGTTAATGAGCTTCATCACCGCCGACGACGTTCGAAATGCCGACGACTTCCTGCTCGTCGGGCCCGGGGCCCGGCTGACTCCGTTGGCCCGGGACCTGGCCAACGAACTCGGCGTGGAGATCCGCCACGTCAACGGCCCAGCCGGCGGAGCGGGGAACCGGGCACGGGTGCCGGGCCGGGGTCAACCTGGGGCTGAAGCCCTGGCCTCGGTGCCCGCCGTCGCCCTCGATGACCCGTCGGCTCCGATCTCGTCATCGAACCTGGCGTTGCCGCCGTCGGGAGCGATGTACCGCCGGGGTACACCCCTGGCCGCCGGTATCGACCGGGGACGCGACGTCCTGCGTTCCTCACCGCCGGCCGCAACCGCTGGATCGTCGGCCGATCGCGTCAAGGTCGGGGTGGTCGGAGCCGGGCACGTCGGGGCGATGACGGCGCTTCGCCTCGCCGAGTGCAATCTCTTCCGGCAGGTGGCAATGGTCGACGTCACCCCCGGTCTGGCGGCCGGGCTTGCCCTCGACATGTGGCACGGCTCGGGTCTGTGCCGCTTCGACACCCGGGTCGTCGGTGACGAGGATCCGACCGTGCTCAGCGACTGCCGCTACATCGTGGTCACGGCGGGCAGCCCCCGCAAGCCGGGTATGACCAGGACCGACCTTACCGATGTCAACGCGGCCGTGATGCGCAGCGTCGGTTCGTCGATCGCCCAGCACGCCCCCGATGCCGTCGTCGTCGTCGTCACCAACCCGCTGGAGGAGATGACCCACGTGATGCAGAACGCCACCGGGTTTCCATCGGAGCGGGTGATCGGCATGGCCGGCGTACTCGACTCGGCCCGGTTTCGTGCCCTGGTGGGCCTGACCGGCGTGGCCGCCCCGTCGCGGGTTCACGCCTACGCCATGGGCAGCCACGGCCCCGAGATGGTCATCCCCCTCAGCCAGGCCACTGCCAACGGGCGGCCGGTGTCGGAGCTTATCGAGCCGACGACCCTGGCGGCCATCGTCGAACGAACCCGGGATTCCGGGGCCGAGGTGGTTGGTCTGCTCAAGACCGGGAGCGCCTACTTCGCCCCGGCCGAGTCGGCGGCGTCAATGGTTCGCGCCATGGCTCGTGACAGCAACGATGTGCTGACGGCCTGCGTACGTTCCGGCGGCGCCTACGGTCTGGTCGACACCCGGGTCGGGCTGCCGGTACGGCTGCGGCCCGACGGTGTCGACGAGATCGTGACGCTGGATCTCGAACCTGGCGAGATCGAGGCCCTCCAGGCCGCGGCGGAACGGATCGCCGTTCGCGTGGCCGCCGCGGCGGAGGGTTGACCGGGCTGATGAAGGCGGTGGCGGTCGCCTCCGATGGGAAGCCCGAGGTGATCGAGGTCGCCGAGCCCGGACCTCCCGGACCAGGTGAGGTCGTGGTGGCCGTGGAGCTGGCCGGAATCTGCGGCACCGACCTACACGTTCTCCGGGGCGACTTCGGTGCCGCGCCACCCGGAACGATTCTCGGCCACGAATTCGTGGGTTGTATCGTCGCTGTCGGTTCCGGGGTGACCCGCCTGTTGGCCGGGGACCGGGTGGTCAATTCCGACTACACCGCCTGCGGCCACTGCCGCTGGTGTCGCCGAGCGGGGCACTGGCACTGCGACGAGCGTCGCTTCTTCGGCACCGGCGAGCTGTTCGGACCGGCCCAGGCCGGGGCTCAGGCCGAGCGGGTCCTCGTACCGAACGCCGAAACCACGCTCAGCCTGCTCGACCCGCGTTGCCCGCCGGAGGCCGCCATCCTCCTGAGCGACAACCTGGCCACCGCCTGGTCGGCCGTCGAGCGGGCCCGGCTCGAACCGGGGGAGGTGGTAGCCGTGATCGGGGGTGGCCCGGTGGGACTGCTGTCGGCTCACTGTGCCCTGGCGGTCGGCGCCGGTTCGGTGGTCGTCGTCGAACCGAATCCAGCGCGGCGGTCCGTCGCCGCGTCCCAGGGAGCCGTGGCGACCGACCCCGACAATGCCCGCGCCACGGTGGACGGGCTCACCGGCGGTGACGGTGCCGACGTCGTCATCGAGGCCGTCGGGCTGATCGCCACGCTCGACAGCGCCGTCGATCTCGTCCGTCGGGGTGGGCGGGTGGCGTCGGTCGGGGTTCCGTCCGCCGGCACCTGGACCGTGCCGGTCGCCAAGGCGTTTTCCGACGAGCTGACGCTTTCGTTCGTGGTCGGAAACCCGATCTCGACCAACGACCGACTCCAGCGGATGGTGATCGGCGGTGCCCTTGATCCGACCTTCGTCATCGACGGCCGGACGACCCTCGCGGAGGCCCCAACCGCCTATGAGGCGGCGATGGCCCAACGACATCTCAAGGTGGTGCTCGAGGTGGGCCGGTGATCCAACGAATCGACGCCACGTCGGCCGGAGTCAAACCTCGGCGTTCGCCCGTCTCAGGCGCAGGAACTGTTCGACGTTGAACAGCTTGAGGAGCCGCTGCTCGTTCGGGGGAAGCTGATCGGCGACATCGGCTGCCGACAGGATCTCGGGGTGGTCGACCGGCACGGTCTCCCCGTCCGCGGTGACAACAGCCTGTCCGGCGGCGAGCACGTTCTGGACCCAGTCGGCTCTGGTGCCGTAGGGGAGGGTGACCAGGAAGCCGTCAGGTACCGCCTGAGTGCCGATCGGCGTGCGATAGGTGGCGCCGGACCGGCGGCCGACGTGTTCGATGATCGAGGCGTAGGCGCCCGGCGTACCCGCGGTCGCCATCTGCTTCGGGTTCGAGACCGCCTTGTTGAACCGCCGGACGGCATCGACCACGGGTGGCGACTTCCGCCGCATCCCCACCAGGAAGACCGACACGAGTCCGGCAACGACGGCCAGCACCGCCAACACGACATTTTCGAATGATTCCAATCATGTCTGCAGTGTCGCACATGCGCTACCGGCCGCCCAGGCCGAGCAGCTTCACCGCGTTCTCCTTCATGATAAGTGGGCGAACCTCGGGTTTGATCTCCAAATCGCCGTCGAACGAGGCGATCCAGCGGTCGGGGCTGATGACCGGGTAGTCCGAGCCGAACAGCACCTTCCGTTTCAACAAACCGTTGGCCGCCCGGACCAGCTGTGGCGGGAAGTACTTGGGCAGCCACCCCGACAGGTCGATGTACACGTTGGCCTTGTGGGTGGCCATCGAGATGGCCGAATCCTGCCACGGCACCGACGGATGGGCCAGGATGATCGGAAGGCCCGGAAAGTCGGCGGCAACGTCGTCCATCAGCAGGGGATCGGAGTAGCGGAGCTTGATGCCCCGTCCACCGGGGAGCCCGGCGCCGATGCCGGTCTGCCCGGTGTGGGTCACCACCGGCAGCCCCAACTCCTCCAGCTTCTCCCACAGCGGGTAGACGTGCCGATCGTTCGGTTCGAACGCCTGCAGGCTCGGGTGGAACTTGAAACCTCGGACACCATGATCGCGGGCCAGCGATTCGGCCGTGGCCACCGAATCCTTGGCCAGCGGGTCGACCGACCCGAACGGGATCAGGACATCGGGATACGCGGCGGCCAGCTCCGCGATCTCGGCGCTCGACAACCCGGGGTGGCCGAGGCCCGTGGAGGCGTCCACGGTGAAAATGACCGCCGCCATGTTCCGCTGCCGGTAGTAGTCGGCCAGATGCTCGACGGTCGGAGTCCGCTCGTCGTCGGATGAGAAGTACTTCGCCGAGGCGTCGAGCAGCTCCTGGTCGAGGGCCAGACACCCGTGCGAGTCCTTCTCGACATGAACGTGCATGTCGATGGCCACCAGGTCGTCAACGTCCAATTCCGTGCTCATGGAGTCAACGTAGCCCCGGCAACCGGAGAACCCCGTCTCGGCCCGTGACCAACCGCCACCGCACCCGACCCGCCAGCTAGGATCGAGGCTGAGTTGTGATCGTCTAGCGGGCCTTCGCGTTGGGTCGGGCAGTCTTCAACGCGTTACCTCAACCCCACGAAGGGTCTCCTGAAGGGATCTGTGTGTTTCTCAAAGAGCTGACCATCAAAGGGTTCAAGTCGTTCGCCGAGTCGGCGGACCTGCTGCTCGAACCGGGCATCACGGTGGTCATCGGGCCGAACGGCTCGGGCAAGTCGAACGTGGTCGACGCCATGGCCTGGGTGCTCGGAGCTCAGGCACCGTCCGCCGTCCGTTCCCAGAAGATGGAAGACGTGATCTTCGCCGGAACCTCGGCCAAGAAGGCACTCGGCCGGGCCGAGGTGTCGCTCGTCATCGACAACAGCGATGGCCTTTTGCCGATCGAGTTCAACGAGGTCATGATCACCCGGACACTGTTCCGCAGCGGGGAATCCGACTACGCCATCAACGGTGTCTCCTGTCGCCTGCTCGACATCCAGGAGCTCCTGTCCGACTCGGGCGTCGGGCGTCAACAGCACATCATCGTCTCCCAGGGACGCATCGACGACGTGCTCAACGCCCGCCCCGAGGATCGTCGGGGCATCATCGAGGAGGCCGCCGGCGTTCTCAAGTACCGCAAACGCCGGGAACGGGCCGAACGGCGACTGGCCGCCACGGGCGACAACCTGACCCGGCTACAGGATCTTCTTCGTGAGGTCCGG
>JAOUGG010000632.1 GCA_029857855.1 Acidimicrobiia bacterium
TGCCGGAATCGAAGGCCATCAGCTCGGTGGCGTAGCGGTGATCTCCGGCACTGACGACGACACCGGCGGCGGCGACGGGTTCGGTGAGCGTCACGCCGTCGAGGTTGCTGATGGCGGCAACGGTTTCGGTGGCCGCAGGATCGATCTCGATCTGGGCGTCCTGACGCTGGACGTCGTCGAATTGGCGTTTCAGCAGGATGTCGACGGTGTCGACCATACCCCACGAGGTCAGAATGAGGATCAACGCGAGCACAACACCGGCTGCGGTCGAGAACGAGCGCCTCGGTTCCCGACCGATGCCCCGCAGCACCATCCGCCACCGGGCCGGCAGCCGACTCAATACAGGCAGCAGACGCTCCAGCAGGCTGCGGCCTCCCGATCCCGGAGGCGTGACCCCGCCGAGTGCAGCGGCCGGCCGGGTCCGGCCTGCGGCGATCGCCGGAGCGGCGGCTGCGACCGCCCCGGTGGCCAGGGAGAGGACAACGCCGGTGACGATGGTGGTGAGATGGAACCCGGTGACCGTGTCGGGCACGCTGATGGCATCGGTGTAGAGCCCGGTTATGAAGCGGCCGGCGATGAGGCCGACGACGAGGCCGGTCAGTCCGGCCACACCAGTGATGACCATGCCCGTCGTCAGGTAGTGCGTGACGATCCGCCTCGTGGCCATGCCGTTGGCGGTGAGGGTCGCGACCTGGGCCTCCTGGGCCCGCACCACCCGGCCGAGGAGGATGAAGGTGGCCATCGTGGCGGCACCGAGGAACAGTACGGGGAACAGGAACGACAGCTCGCCGAAGCCTGACACGTCTTCCTGTAGGGCTGCGTTCGACGGTTGATCGGCGCGGGCCTGGACCGACGACGCCCCGTCGGCCAGCGCTTTCGTCGTCAGCTCCGTGGTCAATTGGTCGCCCGCTGTGTCCGGCGAATAGGTGACGAGCACCTGGTCGGTGGGTTGCGCCGCGATCTCCTCGAACAACGTGGACGTCGCGAACAGGACGCCGAAATCATCCGGCGAGGTGAGCAGGTCCTGACGGCTGCGGGCCGGCCAGATGTACTCGGCCGACGCAACGGAGCCGGCAACGTTCACGCTCCGCCAACCGGAGGGGGAACGAACTTCGATCGTCGCTCCCGGCCGGAGGTCGAAGTGGTCGCTCAGGTGGCGCTCCATCAGCACCGAGCTGTCGTCGCCGGTGCTCGGCCAGGTGCCGGCCAGCACATCGAGCTGGTTGACCAACGGCTGGCCCGAGTTCGGCAGCTCGACCACCCGCCCGAGCAGGGTGTGATCGCCGCCGACCCGCACCCCGATGTCGGCCTCGCGCCGGGTCGACACTGCGGCCACGCCGTCGACGGTGCCCAGGTCGGCGGCGATGCCCTCGGCGTCGCCACCGGTGATGGTGAGCTCGGCGAACGCCAGGCGGTCGTAGGTCTGCTGGTAGCTGCCTTCGAGATTCAAGAAGGCGTCGTAGGATGCGGCGAACAGAACGACTCCCAGAAAGACCGTGATGGCAACGCTCAGGTATTGCCATCGCTGACGGCCGATATCCCGGCGGGCTTTCCGGGCCAGAACGCTCACCATGCCACCTCGTCGACCGGTCGGGGCGTCGGGTTCCGTCGATCACCGGCCACGTGGCCATCACGCAGGTGAATGACGCGATCGGCGATGTCCGCGATGGCGGAATTGTGAGTGACGAGCAGCACGGTTCGGCCGGTCGTCGTGCTCTCCCGCAGGAGTCCGAGTACCTGCTTGCCGGTCTCGAGATCGAGCGATCCGGTTGGCTCATCGGCCAGCAGGACCGGGGCGCCTTTGACCAGGGCTCGTGCGATGGCCACCCGCTGCTGTTCACCGCCCGAGAGCTGACCGGGGAAGTGGTCCCGACGATCACCGAGCCCGACCTCCGCCAGCGCGGCGACGGCCCGGTTCGCAGCATCTGGACCGGTCAGCTCGGCGATGATCTCGACGTTCTCGGCCGCGGTCAGCGTCGGCACCAGGTTGAAGAACTGGAAGACGAATCCGACCTGCCGGCGGCGGAACCCGGTGAGTTCGGTTCCGGTCAGCGAGCCGACGTCGACGCCGTCGACGACGATTGAGCCTGCCGTGATGGGCTCGATGGCGCCGACCAGGTTCAACAGCGTTGTCTTCCCGGATCCGCTGGGCCCGAGGAGTACGACGAGCTGACCCGGCTCGATGTCGAGCGACACGTCGACCAGGGCGTGCACGTCGTACGTGCCTCGGGTGTAGGTTTTGGACAGCCGTTCACAGACGATGGTGCCGCCGCGGTCAACACGGGTGGGGGCGCGTTGCCTGCGGTGAGGCGTGAGGCGCATGATGCCATCATCAGCGTCAATCGACGTTGGGCGTAGGGTCGGTGGTCCTTCTGTACCCGGCACCGGCGGTTGTCTACATTCAGAAGGGTGTCCCGACAACGAGGTTCCCCATGAATCACGAGATCCGCCGGACGTCGCCGAAGCTCCACCAACGGCTGGTTCTGGTGTCGGCGCACCGGGCCCGTGAGTCGGTGCCGATCGAGATCTTCGAGCTGTGCGAGCTGAGCGGACCCGAGGTCGACCCGCTGATCTGGCTCGAATCCGCCGATCCTGCCGATTGGCGGTCGATACCGTGGGGTTCGACGTGGGGACGGCCCCGCACGGATTTCGTCCTACGCAGCCGGTTCACCGTCCCGGTCGGTTGGGGGGACGACACCGCAGCCGACGAGGTGCGTCTCCGGCTGCCGATCGGGCGGGCCGGCGATTTCAGCCATCCGGAGGCCCTCGTCTACGTCGACGGGGTGCCGCTCGCCGCGTGTGATCGCCATCATCAGGAGCTTCGGCTGCCAGCCCGCTTCTGCGACGGCACCGCTCACGAGTTGGTCCTGCACGGCTGGACCGGGGGAGTGCCCGAGGTCATGGGTCCCCGAAGGTCAAAGCCGCCGCTAGTGATGAGCGAGTGTTCGCTCGAGCGGATCGATCGGGCGGTGGCGCGGTTCGAGGCTCTGGCCCGGGTCGCGCTCGGTGTGGCCGATCAGCTCGACCTCGACGATCCGAACCGAGCCG
>JAOUGG010000633.1 GCA_029857855.1 Acidimicrobiia bacterium
GGAGTTTGGCTGGCGCCAAACTCGTGGCTGGCGGTATGTCGTGTGGGTCAGAGCGCTACTCGTAGGCGATTGCGTCGAGCACCTTCATGCGGGCGGCCCGTGTCGCCGGGAAGAACGCGGCGACCACGCCGAGCACCGCACCGACGATCAGGTAGATGATGAGGCTCACCCAGGGAATGCCGACCTTGCTGATGAAGGAATCGGGGATGGCCACCACGGCGGCCCAGCCGAGCAGCAGACCCATGATGATGCCGAGCAGCGACCCGAACACGGCCACGATGACCGCCTCCCAGCGCACCGCCGAGCGAAGCTGGCGGCGGGTGGTTCCCACGGCCCGCAACAGACCGATCTCCCGGATCCGTTCGAGGATCGACAACGCCATCGTGTTCACGATGCCGAAGAAGGCGACGACCAGGCAGAGCACGAGCAGACCGTTGATCACGATCTGGAGCTGGCCGATCTGGTCTTCGGTCTGCTGCTGGAACTCGGTGTTGTCCTGCACGCTCAACTGGGCGAAGTTGGAGGTCACGCCCTCGACCGCCACCCGACCGACGTCCGGTTCCACCCCATCGGCGAACGTGAGGCCGACGAAGGCGACGTTGTCGACGTTGAGGTGGGGGCTGGTGAGTTCACGATCGACCACGAACGGGGCACCGACAACGGTGTCCTCATCGTAGATCGCCTCAACCGTCAAGTCTGTGGTGAACCCGTCTTCGAGTTCGATGGCCACCGTGTCACCGATGCTCAGGCCCAAGGTTTCGGCCCGATCGGCCAGCACGGCGATGCCGTCATCGCCAAGGCCGTTGGTCCCGTCGAGCGATCCCTCCACGATGCCAATGTTGACGACGGAGGTGCCGGTTTCGGTGTCGTAGGCGGCCAGGTCCTCGACGGAATTATCGACTTTGGCCTCGACCGGGGTGAAACCGGTCACCTCGGCGACTTCGGGCAGCGCGTCGAGCTGATCGACGACCACACTCGAGAACGGCAGCCCTTGGGCCTCCTCGAAGACGAAGAGATCGGCAGTGATCGACTCCTCCAGGATCTCATCGAACGTCTGCAGCAGCGATTCGGTCAGCACGGCAACGCCGGTGATCAGCGCCAAACCGATCATCAGCGCGGTGGCCGTTGCCGCCGTCCGCTGCGGGTTGCGACTGGCGTTGTCGCGGGCCAACCGACCGGTGATTCCCTTGATCCTCTCGGCCGGGAGGCCGAGAACCGATGCCGCCCTCCCGGCGAACAGGGCACTCAGCATGGCCACCCCGAGGAAGGTGAGCGCCGCCCCGACGCCGATGGCGGCCAGACGGGGAGCCGTTCCCTCGATGTCACCGAACATGCCGTAGAACAGGGCGGCCAGTCCGGGTAGCAGCACGCCGGCGCCGGCCAGAATGCGGAATCGCATCGACCGTTCCCGCTGACCGCCATCACGTACCGCCTCGAGGGGCGACACCCGTGACGCCCGGATGGCGGGCAGGATGGCCGAGACGACGGTGACCAGCAGCCCGACGATGACCACCACCAAGACGGTGCGGGGCAGGATGCGGAGCGGGCCGTCGGGGAATGACCCACCGCCGGTGCTGAACAGCTGCTTGAGCAGCCAGGCCACGCCGACGCCGCCGAACAGACCGACGATCGATGCCAGCACGCCGATGATCACGGCCTCGATCAGCACCATCGCCCGGATCTGGGAGCCGCTGGCTCCGATGGATCGCAAAAGGCCGAGCTGCTTGGTCCGCTGACCGACGAGGATGGCGAAGGTGTTGTAGATGATGAAGATCGAGACGAACAACACGACCACGGCGAAGCCGAGAAGGACGTTGCCGAAGATGTCGATGATCGTGCCGAACTGCTCCTGCTGATCGGCGATGACCTCTTCGGACGACAGCACCTCGAGGCCATCGGGCAGCGATGATTCGATGGCGGCGAGTAGATCGTCGCCGCTGGTGCCGGGGCTGGCGGTCACCACGATCGAGTCGATCAGGTTGCCATCGATCCCGAGCACCCGCTGCAGCGTCGGAAGGTCGTAGAGGATGAAGTAGGCGCCGCCGGTTCCGCCCTCACCGAAGTCGATGAGGCCCGACAGTTCAAACTCCTCGGGCTCGCCGGTGGGCACCGTGACGGTGATCGTGTCTCCCACGGAAAAATCGCCGGCCGAGGCCTGGGCTTCGTCGAGAGCTATCTGTTGACCAACCGGTGCCGTGCCGTCGACCAGCGTGAAGGCGGAAGCGGGGCTCGGCCCGCCCCAGGATCCACTGAAGACCGGCGGACCCGGTGGGCGCACGATCTCGCCCTCGGCGTTCTGGGTGTAGGTCTGTTCGAACACGAACAGGCCACCCTCGGCGTAGTCCACCTCGTCGAGGGCACTGATCTGGTCGACGACGGAGCCGTCGAAGCGAACCAGGTCCTGGCTCGAGTTCAGATCGGGTTCGACGGCCTGAATCTGAGCGTCGATCCCGGAGAAGGCGTCCTCCGAGACCTGGTTGAAGATCGCCCGCAGGCTGTCGGCCAGCACGAAGGAACCGGAGACGAAGGCCACGCCGAGCGTCACCGAGATCAACGTGAGAATGAGGCGTCCGAGATTGGCCGTGATACCGCGTCGTACGAGTTTCAGCATGGTGGGTCCGCTCTACTTGTCGCCGAGCAGGTGGCCGGAGCCGTCACCCAGGTTTCGGATCGTGTCGTAGATGAGATCGGCGTCGGGCGATTCGAGTTCGTGCACGATTTCGCCGTCGGCGAGGAACAGCACCCGATCGGCGTACGACGCCCCGCGGGGATCGTGGGTGACCATCACGATGGTCTGGCCCAACTCGTCGACGGCGGCCCGCATGAAGTCGAGGATCTCGGCCGAGGTCTTCGAGTCGAGGTTGCCGGTCGGCTCGTCGCCGTAGACGATCTCCGGTTTGGACGCCAACGCCCGGGCGACGGCCACCCGCTGCTGCTGGCCGCCGGACAGCTCGTTGGGGCGGTGCGTCACCCGATCAGACAGACCGACGGTGCTGATCACCTCGTCGACCCAGGCCGTGTCGATGTCCCGCCCCCCA
>JAOUGG010000634.1 GCA_029857855.1 Acidimicrobiia bacterium
ACGTCGGCGAAGAAGGCCCTGACGCCGTGGCCGAAGATGATCGGGTCGGACACCTTCATCATCGTGGCCTTGAGGTGCAGCGAGAACAGCACGCCGAGTGCCTTGGCGTCGACCACCTGCTCGGCCAGGAAGGCCTTGAGCGCGCGCACCGACAGGAAGGTGCCGTCGACCACCTCGCCCGCTTCGACGGCCACACCCTGATGGAGCACGTCGACGGTGCCGTCGCCGGCGACCAGCTCGATCCGGAGGACGTCGTCGCCGGTCATGGTGACCGACTTCTCGTTCGAGCGGAAGTCACCTTCGCCCATGGTGGCGACGTGGGTTTTCGAATCGGCCGACCAGGCTCCCATCGAGTGGGGATGGCTACGGGCGTAGTTCTTGACCGCCTTCGGGGCCCGGCGGTCGGAGTTGCCCTCACGCAACACCGGATTGACGGCGCTGCCCTTCACCTTGTCGTAGGCGGCCTTGACGGCCCTCTCCTCGTCGTTGGTCGGCTCATCCGGGTAGTCGGGGACCGCGTAGCCCGCCGCCTGCAGCTCGGCGATGGCGGCTCGCATCTGGGGAATGGAAGCGCTGATGTTGGGCAGCTTGATGATGTTGGCCTCGGGAGTCAACGCGAGTTTCCCGAGTTCGGCCAGATCATCCGGCACCCGTTGCTCGGCCGGCAACCAGTCGGAGACGGCGGCGAGGATGCGGCCGGCCAGTGAGATATCGCGGGTCTCCACGTCGATCCCGGCCGCTGCGGCGTAGGCCCGGATGATCGGCAGGAGCGAGCGGGTGGCCAGCGCGGGTGCCTCGTCGGTGTGGGTGTAGAGAATGGTCGGTGAACTCATGGCCGAACGTCGCGCTCCGTGTCGAGGTGAAAGGTTGAGCCGCGGCACCGACCCAGCCCGTGTCGACGCGGACCTCGGCGCTCGTGCGGCCGCTTCGCAGCCTAGCTGACCGGGTACCGTTCCGGCGGCCGCCGGGTACGGTTCCGGTGGTCTGGGGCCGCCGGTTGGGTCGTACGGGCGGCGGCTGCGCTTCCGGCGGTTGTGGGGTGCGCTTCCGGTGGTCCAGGACCGCCGGTAGGGGTTGGGACGGGGCGGCAGCGGGTCTGGCCCGGTGCTCCACGGTGGTGTTAACTGTGCACATGAGGAGGTGCACATGAGGACCGTTACCTGGACCGAGATGGCCGAAGGCACGGAGGACGATTACCGCTATCTCGACAAGGTCTACATCGATCACGCCCGGGGGGGTCTCGTCGACAATCTGCTCGGCATCCTGGGAACCTTACGAGGACCGAAGCTCGGCTATCAGGTCGACCGTTACGAGCACTCACTCCAGTCGGCCTCCCGCGCCCTGCGGGCCGACGAGTCGGCCGACTGGGTGGTCGGGGCGCTCCTGCACGACATCGGTGACGTGTTCGCACCCGAAAACCACTCGGAGGCCGCGGCGGCCCTTCTGGCCCCCTACGTGAGCGACGAGGTCCACTGGGTCGTCAAACACCACGGCATCTTCCAGGGCTACTACTATTTCCACCACCTGGGTGGAGATCGCAACGCCCGCGACCGTTACGCCGACTCGCCGCACTACGAGGCATGCCGCCGGTTCTGCGCCGACTACGACCAGAACTGCTTCGACCCCGACTACGACACCCTCCCGATCGAGGCGTTCGGCCCCGTGCTCGCTGAGGTGTTCGCCCGTCCGTCCCATTTACCGTCCAGTGGTTGATCGGCGCTCGCTGGATCAGACGCCGGAACAGCCGGTCGGCGATGTCGGCCGACCCCGCAGCCACAAACTATGGTTTGCCCCATGAGTGAGGCCACAGACGACAGGCAGAACGGTCAGCCCGAGCCGGACCGGGTGGCACTGGTCACCGGCGGTGGACGGGGCATCGGGCGGGAGATCTGTTACGGCCTGGCCCGAGCCGGTCGCCGGGTGGCGGTCGCCGATCTCCGGTCGGACGATGCCGGCGAGACTGCGGCCGCCATCCAGCGGGCCGGCGGTGACGCCATCGCCGTCGCAATGGACGTGGCCGATTCCGATTCGGTGATCGCCGGCGTCCATCAGGTCGTCGACGAACTGGGACCGGTCGAGATTCTCGTCAACTGCGCCGGCTGGGACGAACTGAAGCCGTTTCTCGACACCGACGAGGAGTTCTGGGACCGGATCATCGAGATCAACTACAAGGGTGCCCTCCGCACGACCCACGCGTGCCTGCGGTCGATGATCGAACGGAGATGGGGACGGATCGTGAACATCGGATCCGACGCCGGCCGGGTTGGTTCGTCGCTCGAAGCCGTGTACTCGGGGGCCAAGGGCGGCATCATCGCCTTCACCAAGACGATCGCCCGGGAGGTGGCCCGCGACGGCATCACGGCCAACACCGTGTGCCCCGGCCCGACCGATACGCCGCTGCTCGGCGAGATCACCGGCGCGTCCGACGACGGCGAGAAGATCATCGGCGCGATGGCCCGGGCCGTGCCCATGAAGCGCCTTGGGCAACCCGACGAGGTCGCATCGGCCGTCGTCTACTTCTGTTCGGACCAGGCGGGCTTCGTTTCGGGTCAGACGCTGTCTGTTTCCGGCGGCCTCACCATGGCCTGACCTCCGTCGGGTCATCCAATCGTAGGACACATCAAGCACCTCAGAAAGGGGGACGATGATGGCATCGGCCCACAACAGCTCCGGCAAACTACTGCATCCGTTCGCGGAACCGGCCAAGGCGGAGAGCGAGTTCATCAATGTCGTATCGGCCGAGGGCTCGACCTTCACCGACGACACCGGCAAGACCTACATCGACGGTATGGCCAGCCTCTGGTACTGCCAGGTCGGACACGGCCGCCGCGAGATCATCGACGCCATCACCGCCCAGCTCAACACCCTCGATGCGTACAACATCTTCGACCCGTTCACCAACGGCCCGGCCCGGGCCGTCAGTGAACTCATCCTCGAGAAGTCACCGTTCGACGACGGACGGGTCTTCCTCGGCTGCTCCGGCTCCGAGGCCGTCGACACCGCATTGAAGATCGCAAGGATCGTCCAGCAGAG